>JAUVXY010000012.1 GCA_030603375.1 Actinomycetes bacterium
AGAGACTTACGAGTATATCACAGGGTAGCGAGTCTTCTCTACTACTACCCACATATCCCTATTACTCTGTATTGGTTTTAGATACTTTCTTAGTTGACGCAACGAATGTCTTTCGAGTACCTTTTTATATGACGCAATAGGCCATTGCTTCCTGAAATAAATACCTCGTTATATATTGTTGCCTTGATATTTTCTACTGCATTTTGTATGATTCGGAAATTATAGTTATAATTTAAATCACGGTTTCAGTTATTTGCAAAATGTTGCTATTTGGGTATTATAGAGTACTAAGTTAATCTATTATTTTTATATTATGTCAAAAACAATTGAAGAAATTAATGAAAAGATAAAGAGCGGCAATGTAGTGGTGCTGGATGCTGAAGAGATAATAGATTATGTTGATAAAAACGGCATAAAAAAAACAGCAAAAGACATTGACGTTGTTACTACTGCAACATTTGGGCCAATGTGTTCATCCGGTGCTTTTTTAAATTTTGGCCATTCTGACCCTCCAATAAAAATGACGAAAGCATGGTTAAACGATGTTCCGGCATATGCTGGCCTTGCTGCTGTAGATGTTTACATTGGTGCAGCTGAACTATCGGAAATTGAAGATGCAAATTATGGCGGATCTTATGTTATAGAAGATCTAATAGCAGGAAAACCTGTTGAATTAAAAGCAACTGCTTATGGAACAGATTGTTATCCCAGAAAAGAAATAAAAACATATATCACCAAAGAAACTATCAATCAGGCATATCTTTACAACCCGAGGAATGCTTACCAGAATTATGCGGCTGCAACAAACTCTTCCAGCAGGACTATCTACACATATATGGGCAAGCTCCTTCCGCATTTTGGAAATGTTACTTTTTCAAGCGCTGGCCAGCTCAATCCACTGCTTAATGACCCATATTTCAGAACAATTGGGATAGGGACAAAAATTTTCTTTGGAGGAGCCCAGGGATTTGTAGCATGGTATGGGACCCAGCATAACCCCAGCAAAGAAAGGCTCCCGAATGGAACCCCTGTTGGTCCGGGAGGAACCCTGGCATTAATAGGAAACTTAAAACATATGTCCACTAACTACGTAAGAGCCTGCACCTTTTATGGCTACGGGGTTACGCTCTTCCTGGGGGTTGGCATTCCTATCCCGGTGCTGGATGAGGAAATGGTAGAATTTCTGAAAATAAAAGATGAAGACATATATACCGAAATTATTGATTACTCTGTTCAAAGAAGAAATAAACCATCATATGGAAAAATAAATTATAAGCAGCTCAGAAGCGGAAAAATTAAAATAAATGGTAAAAACGTCCAAGCAGGATCCATCTCGAGTTACTATAAAGCAAAGGAAATCGCAAATGTACTCAAAAACTGGATAACAGAAGGTAAATTTTATTTAACATCTTGCGTAGCTCCCCTGCCATCAGAGGAGAAAATAAATAATTTAGATATTATGAGCCGGGAGGAAACACAATGACTACCAAAAAAATTGTGTTAACTTTTCCAGAAAATAGAGTTACAAAACCTATTGCCTACAAATTAGTCAAGGATTTTGACCTGGAATTTAATATATTGCGGGCAGAGATAACCCCTGATATAGAAGGAAAAATGCTAATCGAAGTTAAAGGCAGCAAAGATCAAATTGAAAAGGGAATTGAGTACTTAATCAAAGAACAAATATCCGTACAGGAAGCAGCAAAGGATATGATACTTGATAAAGACCAGTGTGTGCATTGCGGCTTATGTACTTCTCTCTGTATTACAAAAGCTCTAAGTTTAGACAAGCAGAGCTATGAATTAATTTTTGAAAAAGATAAATGCATTTTATGCGGACTTTGTCTTAATGCCTGTCCAGTGCAGGCAATAAAGCTAAAAATCTAATTCATCTTTACTCATTAACAATTTCAAGTTCTTATCCTGTATTATTTTCTGAATTTTCACTCTGTCATTATAATTGTTAAGCTGTACCAGTCCTTTATTTTCCTAACTTATTGTATAATGGTAGCAGTATAGAAATTATTCGTAGTTAGAGAAAAATGATAAAAAAGTATAAAAAAAACTATTTATTTATAACATTTTTTTTACTTCTTGCAATAATATTTTTATTATTACTGCCCCAAAAAATTTCAGCCGGCAGCAGCTCTTGCGAAGGTATCAAAGCTGGCGACAGAATAAGAAATATCTACCCAATAGAAGAAGGCGGCACCAAAGAGATTGCTAACTTTTATGTCTGCAATATAGAAGGAATAATAGATCCTTCTATCTCCAACTATGTAAAAAAGTGCCTGGACAAATCACAAATAGCTAATTATGGCCTTATTATAACAATGGACACTCCCGGGGGACTGGAAACTTCCATGAGAGATATCGTAAAAAACATACTGAACACCAGTATCCCGGTAATAGTTTTTGTTTATCCTGAGGGATCAAGAGCTGCTTCAGCAGGAGTCTTTATAACTTATGCAAGCGACATAGCTGTTATGAGCCCGGGTACAAGCATAGGTGCCGCTCACCCGGTAAATTTAGGAGGTACAGAACAAATATCAGAAGAGATGATGGATAAAGTAGTAAATGACGCTGTTTCATTTATAAGAAATCTTGCTCAGTCTAAAGGCAGAAATGCTGATTGGGCAGAAAAGGCGGTCAGAGAAAGTGTTTCTATTACTTCCACAGAAGCTTTAAAGCTAAAAGCAATAGATTTTACTGCTTCCAGTTTAGAGGAACTCCTGGAAAAGATTGATGGTAAAACCATAGAAAAACAAAACAACACCTTTTTTTTAAACAGCACAGCAGCTATGACCGAAGAAATTGAAATGAATTTTATATCCAGGTTCTTGCATGTAATATCCAACCCTAATATAGCATATCTGTTATTTATGATAGGAATATTTGGCATAATCTATGAATTTTCTCAACCGGGCCTGGGCATTTCTGGAGCAATAGGTGTTATCTTTATAATATTGGGGCTATATTCTTTTAGCATCCTTCCGACAAATTATGCCGGCCTCGGCTTAATTATTTTAGCAATAATTTTATTCATACTAGATGTAAAACTCGGGTTAGGGGGAGCAATGTCCATAGCAGGTATTGCCTCTATGCTTTTAGGATCTTTTTTGCTTATTGATACAGATGCTCCTTATCTTAAAATAGCCACAAGCTTAATAATCGGTATAACTGCTGTAATATCAGGATTTTTAATTATTGCAATCAGAGCAGTATACAAAGTTCACAAAACAAAACCTGCTACAGGAAAATCAGGCCTTATTGGAGAAAAAGGTGAAGTCCTGGAAGTTTTAAAACCAGTCGGCCAGATTAAAATTCATGGAGAAATCTGGAAAGCGCTGTCTGAGGATAACAAAAAAATTAAAAAAGGTGAAAAAGTTCTTATTACATCTATTGACGGTTTAATTCTGCATGTTAAAAAAAATAAAAAATGAAAATACAAAAAATCATCCCACCGAAAAACAGTTTAGTGCATAAATGGTAAATATGCTGTAGAATAATGTCCATACAATATTGCAGCTTAACCAAATTTTATTAAGTGCCATTTAAAAATTATGATTATTTATTAATAATAAGTTTCATTAAGAATCAACAAGGAGGTTTGAATGTATGTAGGAATTATAGTGGCAATAGTTTTTGTTGTAATAATTCTTGGCTCTGCTATTAAAATCCTTAAAGAGTATGAGAGAGGAGTAATATTTAGATTTGGCAGACTTAGAGGCGCAAAAGGCCCCGGAATATTTTTAATAATCCCTTTTGTTGATAAGATGGTAAGAGTTAGCCTTCGCACGGTTACAATGGATGTTCCGCCTCAGGATGTTATAACAAGGGACAACGTACCTGTGAAAGTAAATGCAGTAGTATATTTTAGGGTAATGGATCCCGGAAAAGCTGTTGTAGAAATAGAGAACTATGTTATTGCAACTTCACAAATAGCACAAACTACTCTAAGAAGCATATTGGGTCAGGCAGAACTGGATGAATTACTTTCAAGAAGAGAGAAAATCAATATAGAGCTGCAGTCTATAATAGATGAGCAGACGGACCCATGGGGGGTAAAAGTTTCTACTGTGGAAATAAAAGATGTAGAACTTCCTCAAACCATGCAAAGAGCAATGGCAAAACAGGCAGAAGCTGAGAGAGAAAGAAGAGCTAAAGTTATAAATGCAGAGGGAGAATTTCAGGCTTCTGAAAAATTGTCTGAAGCAGCAAAAGTCCTTAGCAAGTTCCCGGTATCTGTACAGCTAAGATTTTTACAAACCCTCAGGGAAATAGCAACCGAACAAAACTCAACTATTGTATTCCCTGTGCCTGTAGACTTTATTAGTACTTTTTTAGATAAAGTTGGAAGTGTTGGCAGCAGCGCCAAAGATAAAAGTTAACCGGTGCCAGATTAAGAAACATTTAATATTTTTTAGCCGTCAAATATAAAATTGGCAGGTTTGGTACAGGCAAACCATGCTGCTGTAAGTGACAGAGTTAAATCATTCATTTTTTTAAGTAAAAAAGTGGTTATTGCTAATAAGAAATATCCTGGCATTTATTTGAAAAATAACATCGCCGGAAGAAAAACTATTTTACGGAAACTGGAAGAAAAAGATTTAGGCAGGTCTCTGGTGTGGCTTAAAGATCCATGCGTTAATAAATTTTTAAGCCAGGACTTTAAAAATCTTACAATGGAACATGAAATCCAGTGGTTTAGGAGAGTCCAGGATTCCCAGAAAGATATTGTCTTTGCTATAGACACGAAAGACAGCCATGTGTATATCGGGAATTGCGACCTGCGTAAGATTGACCGCATAGAAAGAAGCTGCGAGCTGGGCATAGTAATCGGCGAAAAAAAATATTGGAATAAGGGTTATGGATTAGATGCTATAAATAGTTTGATTGATTTTGCATTTAATAAATTAAATCTGCGCTGCATTAAACTGAATGTCTATAAATATAATCACCGGGCAATAAAACTATATAAAAAATGTGGTTTTAAAGAAAAAAAGGTTTTAAAGAAAAACCATTTTTATGATGGAAAGTACTGGGATACTTTTGTAATGGACATTGATCCAGAGAGATTCTGAATTAACGCAAATAATGAATAAATTTATGTACACATATAGAAGAAGAGGCAGGGTCGGGCCGGGATCTATTTTTTTTGCAGTGTTATTTACTCTTGCCGCAATTGGTTTAGGGTGTTTGCTGTATTTGGACAGGGGTAGATTCTGGGATTTATTGCCGCTTGTAAGCATCATAATCATTGTTGCAAGTTTAATTCTTGCTGTGTTTAATTTTGTTAAAAGAACAGCAATAAGTTATATTTTTATTCTGTTCTTCATAACTTTTCTTTCCGGTTTAATTCTCTCCAGTATCTTTGGGCCATTTGCTGCTTACAATGAAGCAAAAAAAAATTTTGATGCCGCGCAGTACCATGAATCAATAGATAAATTTAAAATAATTTTAGATGACTATCCCAATAGCAAGTATGCAGACGATGCCTTAGAAAACATTTCATATGCCTACTATTATGATAGCAGCTATAAAAAAGCAATTTTATATTTTGGAAAAGCAATAGAACAAAACATAATCCAACCCTCCGATTTTGAAATTAAAAATATTTTTGCTGAGTGTTATTTAAAATTAGCTGAAAATTATTACAATGAAAAAAAATACACAGAATCAGCAGAGAATTACCTGAACACGATTGAGATTCTCAGTGATATTATCATTAATTTCCCAGACACTAACGAAGCCTTTATTTCAACATACAAGATTCCTGAGTATTTGTACAATACAGCAAAATGCTACAGGTATAATAATAATTTGGACAGTGCAATCGAAACTTTGACAAATATTATCAATAACTACCCTGAGAGTAAATGCACTGCCGATGCGGATTTGCTTTTATTTAGTACTTACTTTGATAAATCCATGGAATTAAAAAATAGTTATAAACATAAAGAAAGTGTTGAAGAATTCTTAAAAATATTAGACCTGGAATATCAGAGCAACTATGACTATATGTTAAATTACTACAAAGAAAAAATATTTTCTGATGTTCCCCCGGATATTCTCAATAATACCGCAAAGAGCATGTACCAGCAATGCGAGTACGAAAAAGCTCTTTTTGTCTGCAATGCTGCCGTTGATTATAACCCTGAGCTTGAAGAAGAATTTACTCAGTATATAGTTAACTGTAAAATAAAAATTATAACTTCTTCAAACCACGATGAAATCAAACAGCCAAAGCCAGCCAGAAAAATATATAGTCCAGAGATGAGCAGGCTTGTCATTGAAAACAACGCAGAGTTTGACTTAACTATATACTTTGGCGGACCAGAATATAGGATAGAAAAATTAGAGCCAGATTCAAAAATAGAGATAGAAATTAAAGCTGGAAAATACAGCATAGCAGCCGAACTGGAAACTTCAGAGGCCATTCCTTATCTTGGTATAATAACTTATGAAGAAAACAAAAAATACCTGCAGCCTTTTAGCAGCGTAACCAATTGAGCCCCTTAAAAAAATAATTACTTTTCTATTTCTTTCAAGCTGCCTGCGATCAGGGATTTAAAATTATCATCCAAATGTCCCTTGACATAGATTTTATCATTCTCCCTGTCTACACCCAGATTCATTTCTAATTTAGTTAGAAGATCTTCCAATGTATCGGTTGCAGCACTTATCCTTTTTAAGACACTTTCCTCATTTTCTGATTTCAAACTCTTTATTATTTCATCAACGGTTGTGTTGAATTTGTCAAATGCATCTTTAAGGGCGCCGGTAAAAACAGCTTTTTGCCAGAACCACCTTCCGCTATTTTTTTTGTTATACAAATTTAAGAGCCCAAACACATACTCTACGTCTGTATTTTTATTCTCGCCAATATTTTTGATTACAACCATCCTTTTGGACATCGAGGACATTCTTTTCAGTTTTTTAATGTCAATCATACCTCACCCGCTTTTTAGATTTAATAACTTAATAAATATGATACCTTAAAATCAATAAGAGTAAAACAGTAAATACTACATACAAGATATAAATTTATTGTTTTTTATAAAATATCTGAGCAATTTATCTTTACCGCTTTTTATTCCAATTCTCTCTGAAACTGATATTTCTGAATCTCCAATTTTTCTTTCGACATTAAAAATGCTTAATCCACCCTTAATTTTTGTTAGATCTTTTTCATTGTCACTGCTATTTATGCCCAGCGCCATTGTTAATTTACCGGGTCCGTTTGTAAGATTTATCTTTTCTTTAACTTCTCTTCGCTCTCTCATAATATCTGTGCCCCAGCAAGGCTCCAATGCCCTTATAAGCACAGCTCCGGGTTTTCCTTTTTTTTCAGTCACTGCATTTAAGAGATAGTACATGCCGTAACACAGGTAAACATATGCTGTACCCGGCTGGGCAAACATTACTGCAGCTCTTGCTGTTGCCCCCCTGAAAGCATGGCTTGCTGGATCACTTCTGCCATAATAAGCTTCAGTTTCAACAATTATCCCTCCTACTTTTTTGCACCCATTAACTTTTATCAGTGTTTTGCCAAGTAACTCTCTGGCAACAATTGAAGTATCTCTGTTATAAAAATCCTTTTTTAATATCTTTAAATCAACATAATTTTTATAATTCATCCCCTATACCAAAAACCTCCTTCAAGCATTTTGTTAAATAAAATTATATTAAAAATCTCACCTCTATGATATCTTAAATTTCATGACTCAGAAAGATTTTTTGCACTTAACGGCCGGGGTAAAAAAAAGAAAAAATTTTTATTGAATTTAAAAAAATTTTTTTGTATATTACACTAATGATTAACAGTATATATTGATTGCAATATATAAGCAGTGTAAGTTTATAAACCAAAAATGTTAGAAAGGAATCAAATGGAAGTAAGCATAGATAATGAACTTTGTACTGGCTGCGGATTATGTGAAGAAACTTGTCCAAATGTTTTTAAACTAAACGAAGATACCGATGTAGCAGAAGTAATTAAAACTGATTATGATGAGTATGATGAAGAATGCATAAAGGAATCAGTAGAAAATTGCCCTACAGAAGCAATAACCATCGAATAGCTCTTCATAACAGGTAAGAGCAGGCAGTTAGTAATTTTTAAGTTTAATAGAGATTGCCAGGAGTATATAAAAAGTCTCTGGATATTATTAAAAAATGTAAACAAAAAATAGTGTTGTGTGAAAAATATAACACTATTTTTTAACTGGACAAATTTTACTCAACATATATTTATATGCCCCACAGTAATAAAAACTTAAAGCATAAAAAAGCGGACATTTCTACTTTGCCGTAGCATATCTTTAGTTTTATATTTTATATTGTTATTTATTTTATTATAATCAATAATTAATTACTGGCTAAAAGTTAATTTTTCTAAATTTATGTATTTTAAAATTATAATAGAGCTCTTGGGCGGGTTAGCCCTCTTTATTTTTGGTATCAACAGACTTAGTACAAGTCTGCGAAGAATCGCTTCCAACAAAATAAAATCTATAATTAATATTCTAACAAAAAGATCGTGGTCAACTCTATTGGTCGGAGTTTTTACTACCATGCTTATCCAAAGCAGCAGCGCAACATCTGTTATGACCGTAGGATTTGTTAATGCAGGGCTTATAACTCTCAGACAAGCAATCGGTATTGTAATGGGAGCAAATATTGGGACTACGGTTACTGCCCAGATAGTATCTTTCAAAATAGACATGCTCTCATATCCTATAATAATCATAGGTTTTCTCTTTTATTTTATAGGCAAAAGAAAAAGATATAAAAATACTGGGATGGCTTTAATTGGACTTGGTATTCTCTTCCTCGGAATGACTGTAATGAAAGAAGCACTGGCGCCATTAAGAGATAATGAAATCTTTAAAACCTTCCTTTTAAATTTCAGCAGGAATCCATTTCTTGGAGTCCTGGCAGGGCTGCTTCTAACTACTCTCCTGCAGAGCAGCTCAGCTACAATCGGATTGTTAATTGCTCTTGCAAGCCAGGGTTTAATACCTATTGAAGCAGCTATTCCTATTTTATTGGGAGATAATATCGGTACTTGCTCCACTGCTTTAATTTCCAGTATAGGAACAACTATAACAGCCAGGAGAACTGCTTTTTCCCATCTTATGTTCAATGTTTTTGGAACTATAATATTTGCAGTACTGTTATACGTTTTTAGACTTCAACAACTTATAATTGGGTTAACCGGAAGCAGCGTGCCCCACCAAATAGCAAATATGCATACTAGTTTTAATATTATCACTGCACTAATTTTATTTCCTTCAATTGGACTTTTTGAAAAAACAGTTACTCGGCTTTTCCCGGGAAAAGATATCGTGGTCCATAAAAATGCACTATTCCTGGATACAAGACTCATTCAAACCCCTGCGCTTGCTTTGGAACAAGTAAAAAAAGAGCTGCTCAGAATTTCAAAAATATCATATGAAATGCTCAATCTTGCAATTCAAAGGCTTTACAAAAAGGAAAATATAATTGAGGAAAAAGTACTGGATATGGAGTCTGCCGTAGATAGCATAACAGAAGATATTGTATTATATTTAACTAAAGTATCACAAAAATCATTAAACTCAACTGCCTCAAGAAGACTGACCAACTTGCTCCATATGGCCTATGGTGTAGAGAGAACTGCTGACCATTGCGAAAGCATATTATACCTGACACTCGTAAAAGAAGAAAATAAAATGTCGTTTAGCAAAAACGCAACAGAAGAGTTAGAAGCTATACACAGCAAAACAGATAACATGTTCAAAACACTAATATCTGGCCTGGAAAATGATGACCAAATAAAGTTTGAACAGTGCGAAAAGCTTGAATCAGAATTAGACGAAATGGTTAAAGAAGCAAGGATAAATCACCTAAAAAGACTCCGTAGCGGCCAATGCATGCACTTATCAGGAGTAGTTTTTTCAGATATCATACTGCATCTCGAAAGAATTGGCGATTTGCTGCATGGCATATCAAAAAATATGACAGAAAAAAATTAAACAATTCTCACTTTTGATTTACTATTATTCATTAGAGTCTTCCTGATATTGCTGATATACTCTGCTGGATTTTCGGAATTAAAAAAAGCAGATCCTATTACTAAAATATTTGCTCCTGCGTTTGCTGCCAATAGTGCAGTTTTATTATTTATTCCACCATCCACCTGAATTTCAATAGTCTTGTTTGTATTGTTAAATCTCCTGTATTTTTCAATCATACCTTTTAGCTTTCTAATTTTATCTGTCATCTCGCAAATAAATTTTTGGCCGCCAAATCCCGGATTAACTGTCATTATCAGTACCATATCTAAAAGCCCTAAAACATTTTCGATACAGCACAGGGGAGTAGATGGATTTAAGGAAACAGCAGTTTTTAAACCTGCCTTTTTTATAGAGTTTAGCGTCATGTCAAGATGCGGGCATTCTTCTGCATGCACATTTATAAGATCAGCTCCGCTTTCAATAAAACTACCCAGATGTTTGTCAGGGTTCTTGATCATAAGATGTGTATCTAAAAATAGTTTTGTATTTTTTCTAATGCACCTTACGACAGGAGGTCCAAAACTTATGTTTGGGACAAAGCTTCCGTCCATTATGTCAAGGTGCAGCATATCCGCTCCAGCCTCTTCAACTTTTTTTATCTCTTTTCCCAGATTAAGAAAATCACAATTTAATATTGATATGGAAATTTTAAGTTTTATATTCTTTTCCAGCATTTTTATTTTCTTCCTGCCTATCTCCAATGATTAAAAACTAATATTTTTACAATAATTAATCATTTTAATACATTACAACCAAAATTCAAAAGAGATGTTTTTAATAAAATTATTTTTGCTTTGCACCTTTTTATTTTGTGCTTTCGGGACTTTTCCCTTGCGAATCAGCATCTACCGAATAATTTAGATACTTTTTAGTAACAGGATCATTAATTCTTTTCCAAAGAATTGCACCAAAAATTGTACCTACCGGAAAGAAGATCACCATAGTAACCACCAAAGCTGCCCTTCCCAATGGCACAGCCCAGGGTTTCCTCATATAAATGCCTACTAATTCAGCAACGTAAAGCGCAAGAAATATAAATGTGCCATTTGATGATGGTAGTGTAACGCTAGCAGGACCAATATTAATGTTAGGCATAAACCAAAGTCCCCACTCCCTGGATAAATATCCTATTCCAGTCAAAATTGCTACTACCCACAACAGGATAATTATTCCGCCTAAAACCTTCTTCCCCTGATCTAATTCTTCTTGCGTTAATTTAGTCATTTCTATCCTCCTCTTCAAAGTCGTTTTTAAATTTCTTCCTTAATCTATTTTCCTTATAGTTCCGCCACCTGAAGTACTCTGAGTCACAGAGGGATTCCCGGCATAATTAATACTATCTACACATGCAAATTCTACCTGACAGATGGCACTCCCAAAGAATTATCATAAGAATTCTAATAAAATTATTATATTTCTATTTCATAATATTACAAATCATGGATAATTTTGGCATATATAACAAATATGTCAAAAAACCAAATAATTTTTGCTAAAAATTTTTAAATTCTCTCTTGACAACTCAGAAGAAGTATTGTATCTTCTTTGTAGATACATGAGGAGGTTTTAATATGAATACTCGAATGCAAAAATGGGGCAATAGTTTTGCACTGCGTATTCCTAAAACATTTGCTTCTGAACTGGGGCTAAAGCAGAATTCACCTATAAAATTATCTTTAGAAAATGGGAAGCTTGTTATTATTCCAGTTATTACCCCTAAATTAACCCTTGAGCATTTGCTATCACAGGTAAATAAAAAAAATCTGCATTCTGAGATCAATACTGGTCCTGCTGCAGGAAAAGAAGTTTGGTAAGATTTATGCTCTATATACCAAAACAGGGTGACGTTATATGGATAAACTTAAATCCTCAATCTGGTCATGAACAAGCTGGCAAACGTCCTGCTTTGGTGCTTTCACCAGCAGAATATAATAAAAAAGTTGGACTTGCTTTATTATGTCCTATTACCACACAAATAAAAGGATACCCATTTGAAGTACTAATTCCAGCTGGCCTGAGCGTTTCAGGTGTAGTATTGTCAGATCAGATAAGAAGCTTGGACTGGCGTGCCCGCAACTATCAATTTATTTGTTCACTACCCAAAGAAACAACATCCGAAGTGTTAGAAAAACTTTATGTTGTCTTATCTGGATAAATAAAGGACTGCAAAAATACTCAGCAATAAATGATTATTTATTAAAAATTAAATACTGACGCCTTTAGAACGTGGTCCGAAGGATAAATGCCAAACCAGATTTATGATTATATTTATTTATTATACGGGCAAATTCCTATAATTTGTTGCAAAATAGGTTCTTCGTGTTATAATTCATTTTTATCTAAAAGATAGAATTAATGGAGCTGAGAGATTTATTGAAAACTGAATAAATTAAAATAAATTTTCAAGAATAGGTGAAATTCCTTATCGGCGGTTATAGTCCGCAAGCTTTTTTTAGATTAGTAATTATAAAATTAGCCGACTTAGCGAAACTCTAAGACCGACAGTTAAAATCTGGATGGGAGAAAGTTTATGACTTATTTTATACAAATTACTTTAAGCCATGGATTTTCTCCATGGTTTTTTTATTTATTACAATTGAGCTAAAAAATGAAAACATTCAGTAAAAATAGGGGCGGATTTACTTCCGATGACATAAAATATATGAAGCTTGCAGTAAGGCTTGCTGAAAAAGGCAGGGGGAAAACAAGTCCAAACCCTATGGTAGGAGCTGTTATAGTAAAAGATGGCAAAATAATTTCTAAAGGCTACCATAAAAAAGCAGGCTGCGCGCACGCAGAAATAGAAGCTATAAAGAACTGCAAGGAGCCGCTTGAAGGCTCAACAATGTACGTAACTCTTGAGCCATGCACAATTTATGGCAAGACGCCTCCGTGCGCGGATGAAATCATAAAACACAAATTTAAAGAAGTAGTAATAGGCTGTATAGACCCAAATCCTTTAGTAAACGGCAGGGGAGTTGACTTAATAAAAAAATCAGGCATAAGCGTGAGAAAAGGACTGCTGGAAAATGAAATTTCTGCGCAAAACGAAATATTTTTTAAGAACATAAAAACAAACATGCCGTTTGTATGCTGTAAAATTGCTTCAAGTATTGATGGAAAATTAGCTACAAAAACCTCTGATTCTAAATGGATAACATCTGAAAAATCAAGAAAAATGGTCCAGCATTTGCGAAAAGAATACGGCTGCGTGCTGACCGGGATAAATACTGTTTTAGCAGACAACCCGCTTCTCTTGCCAAGGAAAAAATTAGGTGCTGTATACTCAAACGCAGACTTTGACATAAGCGAAAACCAAAAATTTTATAGAGTGATACTGGACAGAAGGCTTAGAATAAAACTTAACTCCAATATAGTAAAAACTTCCAACCTGGCTAAAACTATCATTTTTACAGATACTAAAAATAATTTAAAAAATAAAAGCAAAGCCAATAAAATAAAAGAGGAAGGCATAGATATAATGCTCGTTGACACAATAGGAAAAAGTGGTAAAGACAGCAGGAAACTAGATATAAAAGAGATATTGGATATTTTATACAAGCAATACGGCATAACTTCCATACTGCTTGAAGCAGGACCAACTGCTATTACTTCTTTTTTAAGAAACAATTTAATAGATAAATTTATTATATTCCTTGCACCTAAAATAATAGGGGGGGATAGCAAGTACAGTATGTTTTCCAAATTAGACATAGATAAAGTAAAAAATTCTTTAAAAGTAAAATTTGCTGGCACAAAAAAGACTGGAGAGGATGTAGTTATATTCGCTTATCCTGCAGAGCAGCAACTATAACTATAACAATTTTAGATAAGAAAAAAGTCAGGTGTTTAGATGTTTACAGGATTAATTAAAGAACTTGGTAAAGTAACCAGGATCATAAATAAAGGTAAAGATATAGAGATTGAAATAGAAAGTACAAGTCTTGCAAAAACTGCAAAGACAGGTGATTCAATATCTGTCAATGGCTGCTGCCTTACAGTTAAAAAAATGGGCAATAATAACTTTAGCTTTGATATTTCTTTCAATACACTAAAAAACACGGCCTTTAAATTTACAAGAACAGGAAATGCAGTAAATTTAGAAGATTCTTTGGCACCAACAGATAAGCTTGGAGGCCATTTTGTTACGGGACATATTGACGCAGCAGGAAAAATACTAAACATCTCCAGAATAAGCAACTCTTATAAATTAAAGATAGAGCTGCCGCCAGAAATTCTGCCACATATCGTACCAAAAGGTTCTGTATCGTTAGATGGAATAAGCCTGACCATAACAGAAACAGGGAAAGACTATTTTTGCGTAGTTATTATTCCACATACATTTACATGTACCAATCTTAAATTTAAGAAAGCTGGAAGTTTTGTTAATATTGAAGTAGATTTGATTTCCCGCTATATTGCACATATCCTAAAATACCAAAATTATTTGAATAATGATATAACCGGAAATATGTCCGTCCAGGATAAAAAAGCTAAACTAACTGATATTAAAAACCATTCATTAAAGGAGAGTCTAGAAAAATATGGATTCATTAAGTAATAACAACTCTAAAAAATACTTTTGCTCCATCCAGGATGCTGTAGAAGATATAAAAAAAGGAAAGATAGTAATTATTATTGACGATAAATCTGAAAACACCAAAGGAGTATTTTTCCAGCTAGCAGAAAAGGTAACACCTCGTTCTGTAAACTTTTTTACAAATCATGGCAAAGGGCTTATTTGCCTGCCATGCGAACAAAAAAGGCTTGACGAGCTTAAAATACCAATGATGACTGAAAAAAATAAGAATATGTCTGCAAATATTTCTGCATTTGCTATATCAATTGACATAAAAACAAATAGTAAAACCGGAATCACTGCCAAGAGCCGTGCTCAAACTATAAAATCCTTTATGGACCCGCAAACTAAGCCACAGGACACCTTAATGCCCGGCCATGTTTTTCCTGTGGTATCTCAGCCCGGAGGAGTTTTAATCCGCGCAGGCTATACAGAAGCAGCTGTGGACCTTGCCAGAATTTCAGGAATGCTGCCAGCAGCAATGATATGTGAAATTATAAGGGAAGATGGGGAGTTAGCCGAGCTTTTGGACCTGGTAAAAATTTCTAAAGAATTTAATCTTAAAATTATAACCATTGAAGAACTTATTAGATACAGAAAAAGAAAAGAAAAGTTAATAGAAAAACAATCAGAAATAACCCTGCCCACAAAATGGGGGAATTTTAAAACAATTACTTACAAATCAAAAATAAACCTTGAACTTCATATTGCATTTGTTAAGGGCGAAGTTAGCGGAAAGAAAAACGTGCTGGTCAGGGTTCACTCGCAATGCCTTACAGGAGATACTTTTGGCTCCAAAAGATGTGACTGCGGCCAACAGCTTGATAGGGCATTTAAAATGATAAATAAAAGAGGGAGCGGGGTACTCCTGTATATGTCACAGGAAGGGAGAGGAATTGGTTTGTGTAATAAGATGAAAGCTTATGAGCTGCAGGATAAAGGATTGGATACAGTTGACGCAAACTTAAAATTAGGGTTTAGTGCTGATCTAAGAGACTATGGAATAGGTGCCCAAATACTGGTGGACCTTGGTCTTTCAACAATTCATCTTATGACTAATAATCCCAGGAAGATTATCGGGCTTGAGGGATATGGCCTTAAAGTCACAAAAAGAATTCCTATAAAAATACTGCCGGGCAAAGATAACAAAAAATACCTGCATACAAAAAAAACAAGATTAAATCATTTACTATGACAAAAATGAAAGGAGAAAAATAAATGGTAAAGTTTGAAGGTAGGCTTGATGCAAGAAAATTAAAATTTGGGATAGTGGTAAGCAGATACAATGAATTCATAACTGCAAAGCTGCTGGACGGAGCGCTTGATTGTCTTCACAGGCATTACTGCGAAGACAAGAATATAGACATTGCATGGGTACCGGGTTCATTTGAGATACCATCAGTTGCAAAAATCATGGCTGAATCCAAAAAATACAATGCCATAATATGCCTTGGTACAGTTATAAAAGGAGATACTTCTCATAATCATTATATTGCAAGCGAAGCAGTAAAAGGGATCGCAAAAGTTAGTCTTGATTTTGACATACCGGTATCATTCGGCGTAATTACACCTGACACATTAGAACAGGCAATTGAACGCGCAGGAACTAAAATGGGGAACAAAGGCTGGGAATCAGCACTATCTGCAATAGAAATGGCAAACTTGTATCAGAATTTAAAATCTAAATAATAACTTGAGCATAAAAAAATCAGAAGTATCTATTTTCAGATAGACACTTCTGATTTAATATCCCTATTAGGCAAATTCTTATTGCCACTGGCTTGAGCTATACTGCCATTAGCTCATTAGCCACATCAACTGCACTTGACGCGTCAGCTCCATAACCATCAGCTCCAATAGAATCTGCATATTCCTGAGTAAGCGGTGCTCCGCCAACCATTACCTTGACATCAGAAGTTTCGCCATCAGCTCTAATAGCCTCAATTACATCTTTCATCATAGGCATTGTAGTTGTAAGTAAAGCAGATAATCCTAAAACCTTTGATTTACTTTTTTTCATTTCCTCTACAAACTTCTCTTTAGGAACATCTACCCCTGCATCTACTACTGTAAATCCTCCGCCTTCTAGCATCATGCACACAAGGTTTTTCCCAATGTCGTGAAGGTCGCCCTGAACTGTTCCTACGACAACAGTCCCTTTGGATGCTGCATGAACATCAGACAAAAGCGGCTTTAGCACATCCATAGCTGCATGCATTGCCCTTGCAGCTATCAGAACCTCGGGTATGTACATTTCATTTGCTTTAAACCTTTTTCCAACTACACCCATGCCCGGAAACAGACCTTCGTTTAGAATCTCTACAGGGGCCGCGCCTCCATCTACA
>JAUVXY010000044.1 GCA_030603375.1 Actinomycetes bacterium
TACCATGTTCAGAGATATCAAGACCCTTGAGCTCTGTTTCTCTGGATACTCTAAGGCCTATTGTTTTTTTAACTGCAAAGAATATTAGAAACATTGTTCCAAAAGTCCATACAAATACACTGATTGCGCCTGTAAATTGGATAAGAAGAAGTTTTCCTCCGCCACCAAAAAACAACCCGTTTACTCCTTCAAATCCGGCAAGGCTTGCGTATTCTGACTGTGCAAAAAGACCTACAAATAAAGTTCCGAAAAAACCACAAACACCATGAACAGATATCGCTCCTACAGGATCATCTACTTTAAATTTCTTGTCCAGCACATCTACTGATATACTTACAATTATTCCGCAAAGCACACCTATAATCATAGCACTTATGGGGGATACTACTGCACATCCAGCAGTAATTCCCACAAGTCCTGCCAGTGCGCCGTTTAAGGTCATAGAAGCATCTGGTTTTTTATATCTTATCCAGGTAAAGAACATGGCGGCTAGTGCTGCAGCTGCGGCAGAAAGAGTGGTAGTCACAACTATAGTGGATATAGCCGGACTTGTACCTGAAAGAGTGCTGCCTGGATTAAACCCATACCACCCGAACCATAAGATAAATACCCCAAGTGCAGCCAGTGGTATGTTATGGCCGGTAATAGCATTAGAGGTTCCATCCTTATTATATTTACCGAGCCTTGGCCCCAACATGATTGCACCGGCAAGACCAGCCCATCCTCCTACTGAATGAACTACTGTGGAACCGGCAAAATCAATCATGCCCATATTTGCCAGCCATCCGCCTCCCCATATCCAGTGTCCTACTACAGGATATACGAATGCGGTAATAAATACGGAGTAAATTAAATAGTTTTTAAATTTGATCCTTTCTGCAACAGCCCCTGAGACAATGGTAGCTGCTGTGGCTGCAAATACTGCCTGGAAGATCCAGAAGGCAAAGCTTGAAGTGTCCGACCCGTCCAGTATTGAAATAATAAAGTTATTGGTTCCGATGAAACCACCTGCATCCTTGCCAAACATAAGTCCAAAGCCAACCAGAAAAAACAGGACACACCCAATACAAACATCCACCAGGTTTTTCATAAGGATATTTACGGCATTCTTGGATCTGGTGAAGCCGGTTTCCACCATGGCAAAACCAGGCTGCATGAAGAATACCAGAAATGCAGCGATCAGTATCCACACAGTGTCGATACTTGTTGATAATTCCATTTTTTAGCCTCCTCTTACTAAATTTTTATAATAGGAGGTATTTTACACCTTAAATTTTACCGGCATGTTACGTTTTTGTTAAAGGTATGTTAAATATCTTTGGGGTAATATATTGGTAATGGAAGCCTTTAAAAAATTAAATCTGAGGAGAAAACATATAACCCACACTTCTTATGGTTTTTAACATAAGATTATAGGGAGGAGGAATTTTAGATCGCAGTCTTCTAATATGTACATCAACAGTTCTGCTGCCGCCATAGAAGTCATACTCCCAGATAGTTGACAAGAGTTTATTCCTTGTGAAGACTTTATTTTGGTTCTGGAGGAGGACTTTAAGAAGCTCAAATTCTTTAAAGGTGAGCTCTACAAGATTTCCATTGACAGATAATTCATATTTGTCAAGATTTAATAATAGCCTGTCTACTATAATACTGTTTTTGGGAGGGAAAATACCCTTTTTTAAAAGAACTGCTTTTATCCTGATAGCGAGTTCACTTTCAATCTGGGGATAAAAAACCATGTCGTCAAATTTAATTTCACTTTCGGATAGGAAGCTGGTTTGATTGAGGTCAAGTAGTATAAGTTTTGCTATATTTTTTCTGTCTGCGATTTCAAAGGTATTTTTAAGATTAATTCCATCTCTGCTATTTTTTCCGGTAATATCCAGAATAATTAATTTCACATCATCTAAGGAGAAGGGGGGATTTTCAAGTGTATTTTCCACCTGAATATGAAATTCTTTTTTATTTAAAACCTTATTTATTTCCCCTGTAGTTCCACTGTTATTTGAAAAGAGTAATATATTAATCATATCGGACTATGGTTTTTAATTTTATATAACTTAAAATCATTGGTAATAGGATATCTTCTATCCTTGCCAAATGCTCTGGGAGTTATTTTAATGCCAGGAGGACCCTGTCTTCTTTTATATTCATTAGAATCCACCATATCGATTATCTCTTTAACTGCTTCCTTTTTAAACCCTTTCTTTATAATTGAGTGGTAGTCCAGATCATCCTCTATATATGCTTTAAGTATGAGGTCCAGTATTTTATAGGGAGGTAATCTATCTTCGTCTTTCTGGTTGGGTTTAAGTTCTGCAGAAGGAGCTTTAGTAATTATTTTTTTAGGAATTATATTTGAATATTTTTTGTTCACATATCTGCAGATTTTGTAAACCATTGTTTTGTATACGTCTTTAATGGGGGAAAATCCTCCTACCATATCTCCATAAAGTGTACAGTAGCCCGCACTTATTTCACTTTTATTGCCTGTGGACAGGACCAGCCAGCCGTTTTCGTTAGAAACAGCCATTAAAATATTTCCCCTGATTCGTGCCTGTATGTTTTCTTTGGTAATATTAATTTCAGAGTGTTTGAATATAGTCTTTAAATTTTCCAGGTAACTGTTGTAAATATCCGAAATGGGAATAGTGATATATTCAATACCAAGATTGTGGGATAACTCTCTGGCATCATCAATGCTTCCACTGGATGAATAGAGAGAAGGCATCAGGATTCCATTAACATTTTCCTTTCCCAGGGCAAGAGCAGCAATTACTGCTGTAAGCGCGGAATCTATGCCCCCGCTTAAAGCGATAACCACTTTTTTGAATTTATTTTTTACCACATAATCTCTGGTGCCCAGAATTAAAGCATTCAGTATTTCTTCTTCAGTACAGGAGATTTTATGGCTGAATTTACGATCGCTTTTATATGTTATATTTTTTTTCTTGTTTTTTACCTGTTTATATTCTAAATCAATTATGGGAAGGGATTCATGATCTTTTAAAAATTTAACCCTCTGGTTTTTGAAGTGTTCATTTCTAAGTCTTGAAGATACTATTTCTGTGGCATCAAGATCGTATATTAAGGTATCTTCTGTAAACGGCGTTGCGCACCCTAAAATTTTACCCTTCTCATTTATAATTAAACTGTTACCATCAAATACAAGTTCATCCTGACCTCCTACCATATTTAAATAAGCAAGATTTACGCAGTTGTCTATGGCTGTATTAAGTAAAACCTTTTTTCTTTCTTTGATTTTTCCAGTATGGTAAGGAGATGCAGATATGTTTATTATAAGTTCTGCTCCACCTATGACAGACTGAATTCTTGCTGGTCCGGAGGGATGAAATATATCTTCGCATATATTGATTCCGACAAGGGTTCCTGCTATTTTTAAAATGTGATTTGTACTGCCTTTTTTAAAGTATCTTCCCTCATCAAAAACGGAGTAGTTTGGGAGGAACTGTTTATTATACACGGATTTAATCTGGTTGTTATAAATTACTGCTGCTGAATTATATATTCCACCATGTTCTTTATTAACAAAGCCAATGATAACTATGATATTTGTGGTCAGTCTTTTAAGTTTATTCAAATAACTGATATTTTCATCGATAAAAGCAGTTTTAAGGAGCAGATCCTCCGGAGGGTAGCCTGTAATACATAATTCAGGGAATACAATTATGTCCACGTCTCTTTTTTCTGCTTCTTTGATATGGGAAGCAATAATGTTATGGTTTCCCTTAAGGTCTCCAACGATCGGATTTATTTGTGCCAGGTACAATCTTAATACAGAAATTTTATACTCCTTTTCCCTAACTTTTAATAATAAGAATATATTGTACCGCGCAAGGTTTGTCAAACTTATGGTTTTGCGTGCAAGAGCCAGAACCATTTCTGTAAAATTTGGTGAAACATTTTATAAAAAAGTTTTGAAAATTAAGACAATTAGATTATAATGTGCACTTAAATATCTGTAAACTTATAAGCAAGTACATTCTTGGAATTTTAAAAATATGGAAAAATTTGCAAAAGCATTGTCCCGCATATTTGACGGGTCACTTATATCAATTCCTATTTTTATTATTATTTGTCTTGCTATAATAAAAAATCCGCTGAGTGCACTGGGATGGGCTTTTCTGTGTATTTTATTTGGGACATTAATTCCTTATTTATATGTATTCTCTTTATTTAAAAAGAATGCAATAGATGACATGCATGTTCCGAATAAGGAAAACAGGATCAAGCCGCTAATTGTAACAATTATTTGTTATATACTTGGTTATTTTGTTTTATATATTCTAAAAGCACATATATTTTTAAGATCCATATTTGTAGCAAGCATAATCATCGCAGTAATCCTAACTGCCATAACTTACTTCTGGAAAATAAGTTTTCATACCAGCTGGGTAACTTTTATTACTATAACTTATTATATCTTGTTTGGAAAATGGATGTTAACTTTCCTGTTTCTAACTATTTTAGTTGGGTGGGCAAGAGTTAGAATCAAAAGGCATACTATTCTGCAGGTGACATTAGGCGCTGCAATTTCTGCAATAGTTACTTTATTTGTATATTCCCTCTATGGATTTATTGATTTATTTTAAAATCTCAAAACTTAAAATTTAAGCAGGAACTGATGAAACCTGTAGGATAAGAAAAGTTCTATTGCCAGCAAAGAAATAGATATAACTGATGGTAAGACAAGGTACCTGCCAGGCAGTTTTTCTGCTCTTTGTGAAAAGAATGGCACCAGGAAGGTTATTACAAGATTTACAAAGTAGAATGTAAATATAATTGAGAAAGCAGTTAGGTAATAAAAAAAATAATCTAAAAAACTAATTCTTGCCAGTGCTGCAGCAATAAATATCATTAATATAGTAAGATATGCAACAAATTTTACAGGGTTTGACAGTATTTTTATATTTTTTGATTTTTTGTAATACTGAAAAACAAAAATAGGATAAAGCATTATTGCAACAGAAGCCCCGCATAAAAAACCAGTTACAAACCTGGCATTATTACTGGTACTAAATGGAGTTAAATATGACAGAATTCCATTTGCCATGGTTGAGAGTATAAACAAGCATGAAATTACTATAATATAGGCAGGTGGAAGACTATTTTCTTTTTTTCTAAACATTATAAATAAAATTATTGCTGATACTGTAAAGCCGATATATATTCCACTGCATCTTGAACATACGGGGAGATAAAGATTGCCTATATTTAAGCTTCTTGAGGGAAGTTGGTGGCAGATTGAAAATCCCATCTTTTCTATTAAATTGTTAATCATCTGTGTCTAATCGTCTTTATTTATTTGAACTATTTAAGACCTGCGGCTGCTCTACTTTATTTGCAAATATCTATCTATATCATTTGCTAATTTATTAAATCCTTTGTCTATAAGCATAAGCAATATAGAATGAAGATCTTCGCTTGATGATGCTATGGTGGAAAGCTGATATTTTTTGCCTATTCCCATTAAGCAATGTTCATCCAAGTCATTACCATATGCATCGGTTATGGTAGCTTTACTTTCTTTTAATATTAAATAGCTTGCAGCTATGTCGTATGGATAATTATTGATAATACTTCCATGACCGACCCTTGCATAGTTTTTTTCTAAAGCTGGAAAGTCGCTTATGAGCCTGTGCCCAATGTCAATGTAGCAATCAAGCTGCCCTGACACTATCCTTGTCATGGAAAAGGAAGCGCTCCCAAGGTAGAAAACACTGCCGTTGAAATTAGAAGCATCAATTAATTCTTCCAGTACGCCGATGATTGGAACTGCAGGTCTTCCTCGCAGCCCAACTGACCAGAAAAGGGACCTGATGTCAGTGTTATTTGAAAGAGCAGGCGGCATGGTTTTGTCACCATCAATAATTTTTACTCCTTCACCCTTTTTGGCAATAAACATCTTCCCAGTTTTTATTTCCTGAACACAGCCAAATTCTAAATCTTTCATTTTTGGCTCATCTTTGTATTTGGAAAGTGCAATTGAGATGCAACTGGATTCAAGTCCGGCAGCAGCAGCACGGGTTCCGTCTATAGGGTCTATTATTAAAAAATTTTTTGGAGAACCAAATTTGACCAACCCTTTGTCTTCAGAGTAGTAAGCAATATCAATATTTTTGTCTTCTATATATTTTTTTAGATATGTTTCTGATATGTCATCTATCAAAAAAGTAGAATCTCCTCCTATAGCTTTACCAGAAATATGTTTGGAGCTCTGGTTGCCAAAATAAGGAAGGACCTCTCTTCTAATGCTGTTGCTTAACTCTAGTACAAATTTTTCTATATCTTCATTTGCCATAACCTGTGTATTCTATGTGGTTCCGATTTATTTGAGTTTTATGTTAAATCTAAAATTATAAAAATACTTTGTGTAAAGTTTACTATAACATATAATAAAATTATAGTTTTTTACAATTTATATTGGTAGAATTATAAAAAATTTTGTTGATAAATTAATATACTAAACACTATGGAAAGGAATAATCCTTATGGTATATGATTTTCACACTCACACTTTTTTGTCTGATGGAATTAACAGCCCAATTGAATTGATAAGGTTTGCAGTTGCTGCAGGATATAAGTGCATTGCAATAACTGATCATGCAAGTTATTCCAATCTTGATTATTTAATTAAAAAAGTAAAAAAGGACTGCAAGCTGGCAGAGGATTACTGGGATATAACTGCCATACCCGGCGTGGAACTTACAAATGTTCCTTCAAAGAGCATAAACGATATGGCAAAATATGCCAAAGACCTTGGCGCAAAGCTGGTAGTAGTACATGGAGAAACCATAGTAGAAGAAGTTGAAGCAGGCACTAACTGGGAAGCAGTAAATTCAAGATACGTTGACCTGCTTGCTCACCCCGGGCTTTTTTCACCGAAGGAGGCAGAAGCTGCTGCAAAAAATGGCATATATATTGAAATAACTTCAAGGGTAGGGCACAGCCTGACAAATGGAATTGTGGTAAAAGCAGGGAGAGAAGCAGGCGTAAGATTTTTAATAGATAGTGATTCTCATAGCCACAAAGATCTCTTTTTGAATGATTTTCAGGAAAAAGTAGCAAAAGGCGCCGGGCTTGAAGCAGATGAGATTAGAGATATTTTTTCAAAAAACAACAAGGACTTTCTTGCTAAAATAGGATATTAAGCATAAGCTGGAATACTATTGGCCCTGCAAAAGCAAGGGTTATCTTATTCATCCATGCTTCCTGTCCTGTAGCCTTCAATATCTATTGTTATGTGCCTAAATCCGATTTTTTTGAATTTTTTTATTATTTTTCCTCTAATATCAATTTGAAGTATTTTAGGAATTTCTTCTTTTGCTACCTCTATTTTTGCTAATGGGTAGTAGTATCTTACCCTGTTATGGCTGAAACCAAGAAAGCGAAGATATTCTTCTGCTGCGCTAATTTTTTCAAGCCTGGATTTAGAAATTTTTTCTCCATAAGGGATTCTTGTTGCAAGGCATGAGGATGCTGGTCTATCCCAGAAGGAGAGCTTTGCTAGTTTGGAATACTTTCTTATTTCTTCTTTTGAAAGTCTGCACTCGGCAAGCGGGCTTTTAACACCAAGCTCTTCTGCAGCTTTTAGTCCCGGGCGATATAAATAATAATCGTCAAAATTTGTCCCATCTATTACAAAATTAAGGTTGTATTCATTTTTTAATGAAATCAGTTTTAAAAAAAGTTGCTTTTTGCACAGGTAGCACCTGTTTTTAGGATTATTTAAAAATTCTTTTATTTCCAACACATTGGAGTTGACTATAATGTGCCTGCAATTCAGGCTTTTTGACATTTTTTTTGCATGGGCAAGTTCTTCCTTTGGCAGCAGCGGTGATTTTGCTGTTACTGCAATTACGTTTTTACCTAATGTGCCTGCAGCTATTTTTACAAGCAGGCTGCTGTCAACTCCTCCCGAAAAGGCTATAATTGCCGATCTCATGTCTTTTAAGATATTTTTTAACTTATGTATCTTTTTTTCTAAATTAATGATTTTTGTACTGTTCTCTTTCATTATTAATACTTGCTTGTCTGAAATTTCTATAGTTATGCATGTAAATTTTTTATTTTTGCTTAGACAACCAAAAATACACAAAAAAGCATATTTTTACAATAGGTGCAGTTTTTATTAATATGCTGCTACTTGAGAATTTTATAGGAAATATGCTATTGTAAATAGGTTAGGAATATATTGTAATTTAAAAAACAGAAAACAGCACAACGCCTGCCATGCTGCTGCAGATGTGCGGGCAGTTACAGGCAAGCTCTTATTATGAAGAATATTTTATACATAGATTGCTTTTCAGGAATAAGCGGAGATATGACAGTGGGTGCCTTGATTGACCTTGGCCTGGAGCTAAATTTTCTGAGGAGCGAATTAAAAAAAATGGATTTGGGTGGGTACAATATTAGCTGCAGCAGTGTTAAGGTAAACTCAATCAGTGCAAAAAAATTCAATGTAGAAATAGCAAGTTCGTCTGAAAGCAGGGACTACAAAGAGATAAAAAGAATAATAGGCAGCAGCGGCTTACAAAATGATGTAAAAAGAACTGCCCTGAAAATTTTCCAGGTGCTTGCAGAAGCAGAAGCAAAAGTCCATGGCACCAATATAGATAAAATCCATTTTCATGAAGTTGGAGCAGCAGATTCCATAGTTGATATTGTAAGTACAGCGGTAGGAATAAAAAGTTTGGGAATTGATGTAATCTACAGCAGCAAGGTTCCGCTTGGCAGTGGCTTTGTCAGCACCATGCATGGGAAATTACCCGTACCAGCTCCTGCGACTCTTGAAATACTAAAAGGGTGCCCGGTCTATGGCGGGAGTTTTGATTTTGAAGTAACTACACCTACAGGTGCGGCAATACTTAAAACACTTGTCGGGAAATTTGGAGTTGTGCCGCCAGTAAATATTGAAAAAATTGGCTGTGGGGCAGGCAGCAAAAAAAATGAGGGAATACCAAATGTTTTAAGGATTATCAAAGGAAGCATTGAAGAAGAAGCAGATGGTAAAAAAGGCATGTCAGGCCGGGAAGATTTAATTTTACTTTCTACTAATATTGATGACAGTACTCCCGAAATTTTAGGGTACTTAATGGACAAGCTGTACAGAACAAAGGTTTTGGATACATGGGTAGAGTCTATTTATATGAAAAAAAATAGACCGGCTTTTAAATTATGTGCAATATGTGACAGTAAATTAGAGCACGAAGTTGTAAATGTGATATTTCGTGAAACAACTACACTTGGCATAAGAAGAGAAATAGTAGAAAGATACATTGCTGCCCGGAAGATTAAAAAAGTTAAACTGCCTTACGGGGAAGTAAAAGTAAAGATAGGAATTTATCATGGTAAAGAAGTAACTGTTTCTCCTGAATTTGAATCCTGCAGAAAGTTAGCTCAAAAATTGGATAAACCCTTAAAAGAGGTATATCAGGATGCTACCCTTCTTCTTTCAAGTAAAAAAAATCTTAGCATTTCCTGAATAACTGCAACAGTTGGTACAGCCAGCAGCAGTCCCCACATACCAAATATAGCACCGCCTGCTATTAGAGAGATAATTATAATGCCGGGGTGTACCCCTACCTGGTACCTCATAATATTTGGAGATATTAGATAATTATCAATTTGCTGAACAGCAATAAAAAGTAAAACAACTAAAAGAGCTTTCATCGGTGATATGAAAAGAGCAACCAGTGCAGCAGGCACTGCTCCTATAATGGGCCCGAGAAGCGGAATAAGGTTAAACAGGCCTGCGGTAAATCCCAGAAGAGCAGCAAAGTCAACTCTTAAGATAAGTAAAACTATGGTGCATAAAAATCCGACAATGATAGATATGAATATCTGGCCCCTTATGTATCTGCCGGCGACTTTATTTATTCTATCTAATATTTCAGCAGTTTGTGTTTTAAATCTCAGCGGAATTATTTTTATGAATGCAGTTCTTGTTTTATCGATATCTTTTAATATATACAATCCTAAAAGCGGTCCTATTATAAAATTAAGAACGATATTTATTATAGATTTTGTAAAAGTAGTAGCTTTCTGGAAGATGTCCAGCTCTTCAAGATTAATTCTACTTATGAAATATTGGGTTATAGCGCTCGTGTCTTTA
>JAUVXY010000069.1 GCA_030603375.1 Actinomycetes bacterium
CCAGTATTTGCCTTGCCTCCTCAATATCCAAGCCAACAACATCTGGTGCTTCTATCTTATTATGTATATTGCATGTCTCTTTAGGCTCATCACCTTTAATAAAAATTTTATATTCAAGCAAATCTTCAGGACACCAAAAAACAGGCAGAAGCCCTGACTCAGAGCACACTTCAATATCCACCAGTTCTTTGTCAGGCTTATTAAAATCAGAAATTGGCTTTTCTTCCAGGGCTGACAACATAAATTCTCTCCATACATCAGCAGGATAAGTTCCTCCGACTATTATTCTGTCGTTTATCGGTTCCATGGTTTTGCTTGATTCCGGGTATCCCATCCATACAACTGTTGTAAGTTCCGGAGTATAACCAGCAAACCATGCATCTTTAAAGTCGCTTGTGGTACCGGTTTTACCGGCCGCCGGCCTGCCAATATTTGCTCCTCTGCCAGTTCCTTCATTTATGACCCTTTGCAGAATTTTAGTAACATAATATGACACTGGCTCTTCCAGTACCCTGTGGTTTGCCTCATTTGCATCAGGGTTGTATTCATATAAAATGTTGCCCTGCGGATCGGTAATTTTTAGTATGCATACGGGCTGATTATAAAACCCTCCATTAGCTAAGGTAGAAAAAATCTTGCTTATATCAAGCGGAGTTACCCCAATCTCAAGTCCGCCCAGAGCAATAGCCGGGTTGCTTCCAATATCATAAACTTCCATGTTGCTGCATAATTTCTCAACATTTACTGCTCCAACTTTCATAACAAGTTGTGCATATACAACATTCACAGAGTGTATTGTTGCATCTATTACTGACATCTCTTCTCCAAATTTTTGTCCTCCATAATTGTCAACTACCCAATCGGGCCCTTCCTCCATTTCAATTGTAATTGGACCGTTTGGATTAAATTTATTATTTGGAGAGATGTGTTGATTTATGGATTCCATTAAAACCAGTGGTTTAAATACAGAGCCGGGTTGTCTTTTACCCTGAGTAGCTATATTAAATTTGCTCGTGCTGTAATCTTTTCCTCCTATTAAGGCATAGATGTAGCCATTGGCAGGATTTATAGATACAAGTGAGTATGAAGGGCCAATTTCTTCTGGAAAGACTTTACTAAAAGCATCTTCGGCTTTATTTTGCAAGCTGATATCAAGAGTCGTGTAAATTCTCAGGCCTCCTTTAAATACATCATAATCTGTAAATTTTTTTTCATAAAGCTGCTGCTTTACAAAATCAATAAAATAAGGTGCAAGCCTGTTGCTGCCGCCGGCAGTATTTACAGCTGGCTTTTTATTTAATATTATTGGTTCAGCTAATGCATCAAGATATTTATTGCTGCTGATGAGTTCCTGTTCATACATTAATTTAAGCACAAGATTCCTTCTGCTTCTGGCATATTCTAAGTTATTAAATGGAGAATACAGTTCAGGAGCACTTGGGAGACCTGCTAAAAGTGCAGCCTGCGAAAGGGTCAAGTTACTTGCATGAACATCAAAATATATCTGTGAGGCTTTTTCAATTCCATATGCTCCTGACCCAAAATTAATAGTATTTAAATACATTTCTAATATTTTGTCTTTGGTGTAATTCCTTTCTAATTGTATGGATATTGCAGCTTCGTTGATTTTTCGTTTAATTGTCTGCTCCGGGCTAAAATAAATATTTTTTACATATTGCTGGGTTATTGTGCTGCCGCCCTGGACAATATCCCTGTGCCTGATGTCTGCTATTAGCGCACCGATAATTCTTATGTAATCCACTCCCTGATGCTCATAAAATCTCTTATCTTCTATTGACACTATTGCGTCTTTTATATTTTGTGACATTTTATTAAACGGGACTATTTCCCTGTTTTCAACTGCGTGGAATTCTGTAATCAAGCTTCCGTCAAGTGCATAAACTTTAGAAGTTTGGGCGACAGGAGAAGGGGTTAGATCTTCCAGCGATGGCAGAGAATTTATATATATAAATGCAAAAATACCTCCGACAACCAGAACAAAGCATATTCCAATTACCATTACAGAAATAAAAAATTTTAAGCATCCGCTTTTTATTTTTGCTGCCATAATGATTTAATAATATATAATATTAATTTAAAATTTCAAGCTAAAAAGCTAAAAATGCCATAAAATTACACTTTTTCTAGTTTATAGTAACACTTTTATGAAAGTAAAATTACAATTTCAGATTGTATATTAGTTAAAAATGGATTTAAATTTTTCCAGTATTCTCCCTTATTTTTATGTTTGCGTAATATATGTCAATAGCTATATAATATAGTTAAGTTTATTGTAAAAGTTATTATTTTTTAAACTTGAGCACTCAATCCAGCATTAAAGATAATCGCTAATTTGATGGGATATTTTAAACTATAAAGGTTGGGAAGTAAAATGATGGCTTCATACCAATATACTCCATATATCATACCACTGCTTTCAGGAGGTGTAATTTCAGTTATTGCAGCTTTCTTCTTATTGAAATATAAACCTACGCTGAATCGCAGGACTGGCGCAGTACTTTTTATAGGAGGTGCAATATGGATGTTTGCGGTTGTATTTGAATTAATAAATACTGACTCGGAAACAATAATTTTTTGGAGTAAAATAGAATACATAGGTGTAGTTATTGTACCAGTCACTTTTTTTATTACTACCATATTATACACTGGATATGAAAAGTGGATTACGCGAAAAAGGGTAATTCTACTTAGTGTTATACCTTTTATAACATTAGTTTTGTCATCTACAAATGAATTACATGGTTTAATCTGGAGTAATTTAACACTAATCACTGTTGATTTTGGAACTGCAATGTTTTATGAGTATGGAGCATGTTTTTGGTTGTATATAGCATATTCATACATACTGCTTATAATTAGTTTTGTTATCCTTATACGTTCATTAATTAACAGTTTTAGGTTCTTTCGCTGGCAATCTATTGCTATGATTACTACTTTAACTATTTGCTGGCTGGCAAATATATTATATGTATTTAAGTTAGATTTCTTTGCTGATTTTGATACAACACCTATAGCGTTTTCTATAAGTAGTCTTGTGCTTATATTTGGTATCTCACGTTTGAAGATGGGTGATATTACACCAGTTGCTCGTGAAACTATTGTTGAAAATATGAAAGATGCCATTATTGTATCGGATGATAGGAATCGTATTATATATCTTAATAATATAGCTAATAACTTATTTAAAAATAATAAAAAAAGTAGTGGAGGGCTTATTGGCCGTTATATAAGTGAGATACTGCCTGATTGCTCAGGTTATTTTGAGAATACTTTTAATAGTCCTGAGATTGTAGGCGATATAATATTCGTTAAAAATGGGCAAAAAAGAAATTATAATATACAAATAAATCCTATTATGTATAATGCTTGCGGGAAACCTTCAGGCAAAGTAGTTGTTATTAGAGATATTACTAATCGGAAAATAATAGAAAAGAATTTAAAACGTAGAATTGAATTTGAAAAGCTCACTGCAACTCTATCAACAAACTTCATAAATATAGGAATAAATGATATTGATGATGAAATAGATAATGCACTAAAGAAAATTGGAAAATTTGCTGGTGCTGATCGCAGTTATGTATTTCTTCTTACCAATGACAGGAAAAAGATGAGTAATACACACAAGTGGTGTTCTGAAGGAATTGAACCGCAGATTGACAGACTAAAAGAAATGCCTGTTGAGACTTTACCATGGTGGATGGAAAAGCTTAACAGGCTGGAGATGATACATATCCCTCGTGTCTCAGACCTTCCGTCTAAAGCAAATTCTGAAAAGGAAATTTTACAATCGCAAAATATTAAATCATTAATCGTTGTTCCTATTGTACATAGCAGGTCTCTGATCGGGTTTTTAGGATTTGATTTAGTACGAGAAGAGAATATATGGGAAAAAGAAATAATTGTACCGCTAAAAATAATAGGAGATATTTTTGCTAATGTGTTAGAGCGAAAGCGAACAGAAAAAGCTCTAATACAGAGCGAAGGACGTTACAGGTTACTTTTTAAAAACTCAATTGATGGAATATATAAGAGCACCTTAAGTGGGAATTATATTGATGTAAATCCTGCGCTTGTAAAAATGCTGGGCTATAGCAGCAAAGATGAACTGCTTTCTATAAATATACCAAATCAGCTGTACCTTTCTAAAAAAGATAGGCCTCCTCCTGATAAAAGAGAAAGACCTTTCGAAGCTCGCTTTAAGAAAAAAGATGGAAGTAAAATTTGGGCAGAGGTAAGCTCAATGGTAATTTATGATGAAGCAGGCAATCCTTCTGGTTATGAGGGCACAGTAAGAGATATAACCAGAAGAAAAGAAGCAGAAAAAAAAATAAAATACATGACTTTTCACAATAGTTTAACTGATTTGTATAACCGGGATTACTTTGAAGAAGAACTAAAAAGGCTTGATACTGAAAGGCAACTGCCGCTGAGCCTTATTGTTGGGGATGTGGACATGTTAAAATTAGTTAATGATATCTTTGGTCATAATGAAGGGGACAAACTGCTTAAAAAAATATCTAAAATAATTAAGGATTGCTGCAGGGAGGAGGATATTATTGCCAGATGGGGTGGAGACGAATTTTTTATAATTCTTCCAAAAACAAATGGAAAAGCTGTATTGAAAATAGTTAAGAGGATAAGAAATAATTGTGCTAAAGATAAAACATTTATTGTACCGCTAAGTGTGTCTCTTGGATTCTCAGTTAAAAATAATGTATTGCAGAATGTTCAAGAGAAAATAATTGAAGCTGAAGATAAAATGTATAATGAAAAATTATTTGCAAAAAGGAGTGCCAATGGTCATGAATTACAATTGCTTAAAAACGCTGTCCTAAAAAAGGGATTTGAAACCAAAGAGCATATGACATGTATTCAAAATCTAGCATTCAAAACTGGGACAGAACTGGGTTTAGACAGTGTTAAATTGGATAAACTGGTACTTCTTACAATTTTTAGAAATATTGGTAAACTGACAATACCAGGTAAAAAACTTAACAAAGAAAGCAGGCTTACAAAAAAAGAATTGGGTATTATAAAAAATTATCCGGAAAAAGGTTATAGAATTGCCATGTTATTTCCTGAGACTGCTGGCATAGCCGAGTATATTTTATATCAACATGAAAGGTGGGACGGGACCGGTTATCCCGGAAAATTAAAAGGAAAAGAAATACCGCTTCTCTCACGTATAATAGCAATCATAGATGCATATGATGTCATGGTCTACAATAGACTAGATAAAGAGACTGCAGGCAAAAAAGAAGCTATTGAAGAATTAAAAAGGTGCTCTGGAACTCAATTTGATCCAAAATTGGTAGAGAAATTTATTCAAGTTTTAGAGAATTAAAAAATTTGTGTCACAAAGCTATAGCCAATATATTTGTAAAACCCTAACGATTAAACCTTTAAATACATTTTTGCAATCTTGCGCTGTATTTCATTTTTGTATAAATAGACATATATATGCTTGCTGTGTTAATATTTAGTTCAAGTTTTCAGAGCTTATTGTCAACTGTTTTAGAAGGTCAAAAATATGGAAAAAAACCTGCAGAAGCAACTGGATGCAATACTGGGAGGAACCGAGGATGTTCTGCTGCTGGATGAGTTAAAAAGTATATTGGGCAAGTCAATAAAAGAAGACATGCCGCTAAATGTAAAATTAGGGCTGGATCCTACTGCTCCTGACATTCATTTAGGGCATACTGTAGTTTTAAAAAAGCTGCGTAATTTCCAGGACCTGGGTCACAGGGCTATCTTAATAATTGGTGACTATACGGCCAGAGTTGGTGATCCTTCCGGAAGATCGGTTCTTCGTCCAAAATTATCACCTGAAGCTATAGAAAAAAATGCTAAAACCTATATGAAGCAGGCATTTAAAATACTTGACCCTGACAAAACAGATGTGATTAAGAATTCAAAATGGCTTCAACCTTTGAAACTTGAAGATATATTAAATTTAACCTCTAAGTTTACAGTTGCAAGAATGCTGGAAAGAGATGATTTTAAAAAGAGGTTTAAAGGGAATGTTTCTATAGCAATAATGGAATTTATGTACCCAATAATGCAGGCATATGATTCAGTTGCAATAAATGCTGATGTTGAACTTGGCGGGACAGATCAAAGATTTAATTTGCTGATGGGCAGGGAATTGCAAAAAGAGTTTTCACAACGTCCGCAGATTGCTATAACAATGCCAATACTTACAGGGACAGACGGTGTTAATAAAATGAGCAAAAGTTTGGGAAATTACATTGGAGTTGACGAGCAGCCTGAAGAAATCTTTGGAAAAGTTATGTCTATCCCGGATAATATTATGATTGATTATTTTAAACTTCTTACAAGGTTGGATAAAAAAGAAATTGATGAGATTGAAGATAATATTAAGAATCAAAAATTAAACCCTTCAATAGCAAAAAGAAAACTTGCGAAATTAATAATAGAAATTCTGTATAGTAAAAATGATGCTGTAAAAGCGGAAGAGTATTTTGATATAATATTTAAGCAGAAGGATATTCCTGATAATGTTGATGAGCATATTCTAAGTAAAAAAGATTTACAGGGGAAGCGGTTATGGGTAGTAAAATTACTGGTAGACAGCGGTCTTGCAAAGTCCAATGGTGAAGGAAGGAGACTGGTAAGCCAGGGCGCAGTTAAGGTTGATGGCAAGAAAGTGGATAACCCTGATTATGAATGGGACTTAGAATATATCAATAATAAGATAATTCAAAAAGGGAAAAGACATTTTAGAAAAATTATTATAAAAAATTAAAAGAATATGGTGAAGCCAAGAAAAAAGAGAAATGTACTTTATCCTCCAAGGATATTGTATTTTAAACCTCAGGGAATTCCTGTAAAAAATTTGAGCAGCGTAACTTTGACTGTAGATGAATATGAAGCAATAAGACTGGCTGACCATAAAAAATTGAAACAGGAAGATGCTGCAAAGAAAATGAATATATCGAGGCCAACATTTACACGGCTCATAAATAGTGCCAGGAAGAAGACTGCTGAAGCCATAATAGACGGGAAAGCTATAAAAATAGAAGGGGGAAGCTTTATATTTTTAAAAAACAGAATTAGATGCCTGAGATGTGGAAATGTTTGGGACGCTAAAATAGCGCCAGCTTCCAACCTAACTTGTCCGAACTGCTATGGCAATAAATTAGAAGATGTCGGAAACAAACTTTCCAGGGGAATACCCGGGGGCAGCAGGAGAAGACGCGGCAGAAATTGGTAGCTGCTAACCTTTTAACATCCTATCAAATAAATCTTCTTCTTTTTCACCATTCCACTTGCCTTCAGTTTCAACTTGTCCGTCAAGATCTATATGCGGGTAAACTATTACTTTTCCATCAAACTCCTGATTTACAGCACGCTCTAACAATTTGGGTATGTCCTGAAATCTTCCAACAAGAGCTGTGTGTAACCCCGGGTTAATATCACCATTTGAAATAGCCCGAAGTGCCAG
>JAUVXY010000135.1 GCA_030603375.1 Actinomycetes bacterium
AAAGGCATGTTTCCCTCAATTACCTCTACTGTATCTGGCATTCTATCAATATAAACCTGGTCGGGACGAGAGGATTTGAACCTCCGACCCCCAGTACCCCATACTGGTGCGCTAGCCAAACTGCGCCACGTCCCGGCAACATTACACTTTGAATTATACTTTTAATCATTAAAGTTTAAAAGCTTAAGTTAAAATTTAATTTCTTTACCTGCGGGTTCACAAACCTTCAATTTCAGATTTATGCTTTCTTCCCATAAGCATGTCAGTAGCTTTTACTGGATCCAGGTCATTATAGATGATTTCATAAATACATTCGGTAATAGGAAGCTCTATTCCCATAATGTTTGCTAAGTTATAAACAGCCTTTGTTGTTTTTATTCCTTCTGCTACCATGTACATGCCACTGGTAATTTTACTTATTTTTTCGCCTTTTCCTATTCTTTCCCCAACATTTCTGTTTCTGCTGTCCTGGCTGATGCAGGTTGCCACAAGATCTCCCATTCCTGCAATACCTGAAAATGTCAGTTGATTTGCTCCAAGTCTTACACCAAGTTTGGTTATTTCATACAGCCCTCGCGTTATAAGAGAAGCTTTTGTGTTTGCGCCATAACCGAGACCGTCGGAAATGCCAGCTGCTATCGCGATAATATTTTTGACTGCGCCGCAAACTTCAACGCCTATAATGTCTTTGTTCGTATATACCCTGAAATATTCAGTTGATAAAATTGGTTGGAGATATTTTAGAAGTTCATAGTTTGTTGAGGATATAGTTGTTACGCTCGGTAATTTATTTGCAACTTCTACTGCAATGTTTGGTCCTGACAGGACAGCAATTTTAGACTCCAATTCCTCTGGAACTGACTGTTTTATAACCTGTGAAAGCCTGAGATTATTTCCAATCTCTAAGCCTTTTGCAACATTTACAAGACCTTTTATTGTCATGCAGTTATTTAAAAGCTTGTCGTAAAAACTTTTAATTACATCCCTTAGCGTATGAGACGGCACTGCAAAAATTACAATATCTATATTTTCAGATAAATCTTCTTTATTTATAAAAGGCTTTACGTTTTCCGGGATGATGAGATTGCCGGTATACTTTGTGTTCCTTCGATTTTTTAATATATCATTGAAAACATCTTTGCTTCTTGTCCATATTTCTATTGAGCAGCACTTCTGAGCCAGCATGGCAGAAAGTGTCGTCCCCCAGCTGCCTGCTCCTATTATTGCTATATTAATTTTACTTTTCATCTTATTTTGCTGCATAGATTTACAAATTCATACAAGTCAATATTTAAATCTAAAACTCATGGGTGTCCCCATAAATCCAAAGTTGTCTCTTATAGTATTTTCTATAAACCTTTTTATGCTTGTTTTTTTTCTAATATCCATATTAGAAAAAACCAAAAATATAGGTGGAGAAGTTTTTGTCTGTCTCATAAATTTAATTCTAAATTTCTTTCCCTTCCAGTATAAAATACTCTGCTCTTCAAGCTCTTTAAATAAATTTGTAAGCTTGCTGTCTGAAATTTTCTTACCCCTCTCCTCCATTAGCAAATCTATCATTTTAAAGATGCTTTTTAAACCCTTACCTTTTAAGGCACTAATTTTTAGAAAAGGCACAAATTTCACAAATTTTAGCTTTCTGCCAAAATCTTCCACAAGTTTTTCCATAACATCGGCACCAACAATATCAGTTTTATTAAATACAATGCAAGTACCCACTCTCTTTTCTATGCAGGTCTCAACAATTTTTAGATCCTGCTTCGTAATTGGTTTTGTACAATCAAACAAAATCAATCCAACATCTGATTTCTCAATTGTTCTGACAGTTCTCAATTTGCTGTAATATTCCAAATTCTCTTCATGCAGCTTATTTTTTTTAAGTCCAGCCGTGTCAATAAATTTATATTTTTTGTTATTTACACTCACCACGCTGTCTATGCTGTCTCTTGTCGTTCCTGCAACTTCATCAACGATCGTTCTTTCTTCACGTATTATACTGTTAAACAATGTTGACTTTCCAACATTTGGCTGCCCAAGGATTGCTATGCTTGGGATCGTTTTTTTGTCTTCCTGTGCAATAGTTTGAGTACCAATATCAGAAATTCCTTTAACTATTTCATCTAAAAGATCTCCTATATTTATGCCGTGTACCGCTGAGATTTTTAATGGATATCCAAAACCTAATTTTAAAAAATCTTCAGTAAAATATTGCCCTTCCGTATTGTCATGCTTGTTTCCCACAAGTATTATTTTTTTATCTGTCTTTCTTACTATTTTTATGATTTCTTCATCCATTGGTGAAAGCGGCTCTTTTAAATCTACCAAAAAAATTATTAAATCCGACTCGTCAATTGCTTTTTTGGTCTGCAGTAAAATTTGCATGGTTAATCTTTGCTTTGACTTCATATCTATGCCGCCAGTGTCTAACAACTGAAAATATTTTCCATTCCAATCAGTAGTATAATACTTCCTGTCTCTTGTAATCATTGGTTCTCTATGGACAATGGCTTCAGTATTTTTGCATATCCTGTTAATTAAAGTAGATTTTCCCACATTGGGCCTTCCAATAATTGCAACTTTGGGCATATTATCTTCTATCATATTAAGCACCACTTTCTACCATGTATTCTACGACTTTATAAAACAATTAAATTTTCTCTATTATTTTTTTTACATCCACTATGTCTTCCATTGGAGTGGATGCTCCGCCAATAATCCCTACTTTTTTTGCACCGCTGAACCATTCTGCATTAATCTCTTTAAAATTTTCAATGTGATATGTTCTAATATTGTATTTTTTTGAAATCTCCGCAAGATGGGTGGTGTTTGCACTTCTTTTGCCTCCAACTACTATCATCACATCTGTTTTTTTAGCAAGTTTTCTGGATGAATTTTGCCTGTTTTTCGTAATACCGCATATTGTATTTTCTATTAGTATTTCTTTTGCTTTTTCCAATATCTTACATACTATTGACTCAAAAATTTCGCTTGTTTGAGTAGTCTGTACCACCACGCCTATTCTCTTCTTTTTTCTTAATTTAGAAACCTCTTCTGCATTCTCGATAACCATGCAGCAATTACTGCCTTCAACATGTTCCTTAATGCCCTTTATTTCGGGATGATCTTTATTGCCGATAATTACTACAAAATAGCCATTCTGGCTCAAATACTTAGCTTCTGACTGAGCTTTTTTTACGAATGGACATGTTGCGTCTACTATTTTTACATTTCTTGATTTTATTCTTTCAAGAATAACCGGCGACATCCCATGCGACCTGACTATCAGTACACTTCCTGACGCAATCTCTTTTTCATCTTTTGCCACAGCGAGGCCCTTTTTTGATAATTCTTTTACAACCCCGGAGTTATGGATAATTTCGCCAAGCGTGTATATTTTACTATTAGTTTCTTTATATTTATTTATTGTTTTTTCTGCAATGCCTATGGCCCTTTTTACTCCAAAACAATAACCTGAATATTATGCTGTTTCAATGTCCATATTTTTAATCATTACTGATT
>JAUVXY010000094.1 GCA_030603375.1 Actinomycetes bacterium
CTATGATTTGCTTGAAATAAAGGATCCTTTAAAGAAAATACACTTAAAACTTTAAAGGTTGTAGTGACCAAAAAAATGGTCCTAAACCACCCACACAGTGGGGTTTTATGTTTTCAAATCGAGAGTTCGGCTAAGCACGCTATGACAGTTGCTCTGATTTAAAATATGTAAATTAGTTTCAGAAAGACACTTAGCAATACCAACGACCGATATGCATGATTTTACACATCGGTCGCTTATATTGCTGCAGTTACCTGCAATTTTTTTAAATTTATTTTTGAACAGAGATGCTTTATCAAGAAAAGGATATTATCTTTTAGAGAACTGGGGTTTCTTCCTTGCCTTCTTAAGACCATATTTTTTCCGTTCTTTTATTCGTGAATCCCGGGTTAGAAACCCTTCTCTCTTCAAGATAGGCCTATATTCATCATTTATCTTAAGGAGAATTTTAGAAATAGCATGCCGAAGGGCACTAGCCTGCCCTGATATTCCTCCACCCTTTAAATCCGCTATTATATCATAAGCATTATCTGTTCCGGTTAACTTAAGGGGCTCTAAAATTACAGCCAACAGGGACTCCCTGCAAAAGTAATCTTTAAACTCCTTATTGTTTACTATTATTTTCCCTTTGCCGGGGTAAAACCTTACCCTGGCAATAGACTCTTTCCTTTTCCCAGTTGCATAGTAACAAACTTTCTCAGTCAATATCTCACTCCTTTTTCTTCAAAATTCTTATACCTTAATAGCCATTATAAAGCTAGAATCCTCATGCTATTTATATGACAAGCTTCTCTGGTTTTTGTGCCTTGTGAGGATGGTCCTCACCAGCATATACTTTTAACTTTTTAATCATTTTTCTGCCTAAAATATTATGAGGAAGCATCCCCTTTACTGAATTTATTAAAACAAACCTGGGAGACTTTTTAAACATTTTTTCTAAATTTATAACCTTCAGATTGCCGATATATCCTGAATGCCTGTAATACTTTTTTTGTTCCATCTTTTTACCTGAAACTTTTATGCTGTCTGCATTTATAACTATAATATAATCGCCGCAATCTACATGTGGTGTAAACAATGGTTTATGTTTCCCTCTAAGAATTTTTGCTAATTCTGTAGATAATCTGCCTAAAGTTTTCCCTTTAGCATCTACCAGAAACCATTGCCGCTCAATATTTTCCTCTTTTGCGCTAAATGTTTTTACGCCTACATTAACCATAATCCCTCCAATTTCCTGTCAATATACCACCCTTGTAAGAAATAGCCCTTTTGCAGGAGCAGTTTTGCCAGCTAATATCCTATCTTCATATGTTACTGCCCTTTTTACACTTTCTAAATTTCTCTCACCGCTGCCTACTTCAAGAATGGTCCCAACTATAATTCTAACCATATTATATAAAAATGAATTCGCAGAGATGCTGAACACTATTAAATTGTCCCTGCTCTTACTAATAGTAAATTTAAATATTTTTCTAACGAAATTTTTACTGTTATCATCAGTACTGCCACAAAAAGACCTGAAATTATGAGTTCCAACAAATATTCCTGCCGCTTTTTTCATCATATTCAAATCAAGTTTTTTTGTAATCAATATACTGTACTTTTTCAAAAAAACACTCTGGCAACTTCCATTCACAACATAATAAGCATACTCTCTAAATTTTGCGTCCCTTCTGGCACTAAAAGACTCCTCTACTTCTTTTATGCTTTTGATGACTATATCTTCTGGAATCAAGCTATTTACCGACCAGGCGAATTTGTACAAATCTATATCTTTCTCAGTTCTAAAATTTATCACCTGGTTCACTGCATGCACGCCAGCATCTGTTCTTCCTGAATAACCAATTTTTACTAAAGATCGGAGCACAGTAGAGAGACCTTTTTCCAATTCTCCCTGAATAGTTCTCCTGTCTGGCAGCTGTATTTGAAATCCGGAGTAACAAGTCCCATCATATTCTACTACAGCCATATAATTACTCATTAAATTATCTCAAAACTTATATATCAAAATAACTATGCCTGCAAGCTTTTTACTTGACAAGCTCAACTATCACAATCAGAGCTCCGTCTCCAAGTCTATTTTTATATTTAATAGTTCTGGTAAAACCACTTGATTTATTATACATATCAGGAGCTATTTCATTGAAAAGTTTTTGCACTATTCTATAATTGCCAATCAACTTGATACACTGTCTTCTTGATGATAAATCTCCCTTTTTTGCAAGATTAATCAATTTATCAACAAAGCCGCGCAAAATCTTAGCTTTGGCACTTGTAGTTTTTATCTTTCCGTTATCAAACAGAGAAATAGCTAAATTTTTAACAATCACTTTTTGATGGCTGCTGCTTCCGCCTAATCTTCTTCCTTTTTTTGGTATAACCATATCTTACCTTCTTGCACTAACTATTTTTGCTTAAATGACAATCCAAGTTCCTTAATTTTATCTCTTACTTCTTTGATAGACTTTTGCCCAAAATTCCTAATATCCAACAATTCATCTTCGCTAAACTCTAATAATTTTTCAACAGTCTCAATTTCTTCTCTCTTGAGACAATTATAGGACCTTACCGAAAGTTCTAGCTCTTCTATTGTAGGATAGCTTTTCTCTTCGCTTTCTTCCTCTTCTTTTTCAAATATGGGGTCATTCTTAGTTTCCTTGTCTGATAAATCAATAAGAAGCTCCATATAATCATTTATAATTTTAGATGCCTGGCTCAGTACATCTTCTGGTTTTATACTCCCATTTGTTTTAATGTTTATTATCAGTCTGTCAAAATTAGTTATCTGGCCAACTCTGGTATTTTCAACTTCAAACATTACCTTCTTGACGGGAGAAAATATAGTATCTAGTGGAATAACACCTATATACTCGTCATCCCTTGCATTTTCTTCTGCAGATTTATATCCCTTACCCTTTTCCAGTACCATTTCTACCTTTAATTCACTCTTGCTTGCTAACGTACCGATATAGGCATCAGGGTTTACAATTTCAACCTCTGAAGGTAGTTTAATGTCTGATGCTTTGACAACACTCTTTCCCTTCTTTTCCAGTTTGAGTACAACAGGTTCATCGCTCTCCATCCTAAAAACTACTTCCTTCAAGTTAGCAATAAATTCAAGAACATCTTCTTTCAAGCCCTTTATAGTAGAGAATTCATGCTCCACATGTTCAATCTTTATCTTTGTTATTCCGGGACCTTCGATAGATGAAAGAAGCACTCTTCTTATAGAATTCCCCAGAGTCTGCCCAAAACCCCTTTCCAATGGTTCCATAGCAAACACACCTTCAAATTCATCTTCGCGCTTTATATCTACCTTCGGTTTATGCATTTTTAGCAATTTATATCTACCTCCTAAAGTAAAAGAGTATTTAATTTACTTTGAATAAAGTTCCACTATCATTCGTTCATTAATAGGAACTTTTATTTCATCGCGTTCAGGAATCTTTAAAAGACGCCCCTTCAGATTATCCAGGTCAACTTCAAGCCAGGCAGGAGGTGTAAGGCTGCTTCCACTTTCTTTGGCCTCAACAATAGGGACGATTTCCTTGCTTGACGGTGACACACTTATCTCCTGCCCTTCTTTAAGCTGATATGATGATATGTCAACTTTTCTGCCATCAACAAGCATATGCCCGTGAGATATTAATTGCTTAGCCTGTGCCCTTGAAGTAGCAAAGCCCATAAGATATACAACATTATCAAGCCTGGTTTCCAGAAGCTGGAATAAAATTTCTCCGGTTATCCCCTTCTTTTTTAAAGCTTTTTTATAATAGTTTTTGAACTGTTTTTCAAGGATACCATAATACCTCTTTGCTTTCTGCTTTTCCCTTAGCTGTGTATAAAACTCAGTCTCAATCAATCTCGTCTTTGCTTTTTGACCGGGGGCGTATGGTTTCTTTTCAAATGCACACTTATTTGTAAAGCATCTCTGCCCTTTTAAAAATAATTTCTCCTTTTCCCTTCTGCACAACTTACAAGCCGACCTCTTAACAATACTCATTTATCATAGCTCCTTTTTAAGATTTCTAAACTCTTCTTCTCTTAGACTGCCTACAACCATTGTGAGGAACCGGGGTAACATCAACTATTCTCCCAATTTCAAGCCCTGCTGCCTGCAGAGATCTTACTGCTGTTTCCCGTCCAGAGCCCACACCTTTAACTTGAACATCCACTTTTGCAACACCATGTTCCTGGGCAAGTTTTGCGACTGAAGTAGCAGTTACCTGAGCAGCAAACGGGGTGCTTTTTCTTGAACCTTTAAAACCCATTGCTCCTGCACTGCCCCAGGCTATTGTGTCACCATTGGTATCAGTTATGTTAACTATGGTATTATTAAAAGTAGATTTAATGTGAGCAACTCCAAAATTTATATTTTTTTTCTCTTTTTTTCTAAGCCTTTTTTTAGTAACAGCCTTTTTTACCAAAACTTTTACCTCCCAATTACACTAATTATCTTATCTTGTTTTTTTCCCTATACCAACAGATTTTTTTCTTCCTTTTCTGGTTCTTGCATTAGTGTGAGTCCTTTGTCCCCTTACAGGAAGACCCCTTCTATGCCTTATTCCTCTGTATGAGTTTATTTCAACCAATCTCTTGATATTCTGATTAACTTCCCTTTTGAGATCTCCCTCTACCTTGAATTTGCCGCCAATATATTCCCTGATTTTTACTATTTCGTCCTCAGTTAGATCCCTTGTTTTAACACTCTCTTTTATATTCAAATCACTCAATATCTTCTTTGCTTTTGACCTGCCAATTCCAAATATATAAGTTAGTGCTATACATATATGTTTATCTCTTGGTATGTCAACTCCTGCAATTCTTGCCACTCGAATAACCTCCTTAGCCCTGTCTCTGCTTATGACGAGGATTTTTACAAATTATAATAACTTTTCCTTTTCTTCTAATAACCTTACAGCTATTGCAAATTTTTTTTACCGATGGCCTTACTTTCATCTTAACCGCTCCTTAATATTTAAGCCTCAAGCTAAATTTTTTACTTCATCCTAAAAGTAATTCTTCCCCTGCTTAAGTCGTATGGTGAAATCTCTATCTTCACCCTGTCTCCAGGTAAAATTTTTATATAATGCATACGCATTTTGCCCGAAATATGTCCCAATACTTTATGGCCATTGTCAAGTTCTACTCTAAACATGGCATTTGGAAGAGCTTCCAGCACTATTCCCTCTGCTTCTATGATGCTTTCCTTTTTTGTAATTTTACAGCCTCCCTTTTTTTACTACAAAAAAAGCAAATAAGTAGGATACCAAAAAAAATTACTAATGTCCACTTATTCTTTGTATTTCCTTCTAAATCCTTGTTAAAATTAATGGTCCATTTTTTGTAATCGCAACCGTGTCCTCAAAATGGCAGGATAGTTTCCTATCTCCAGTTACTACTGTCCACATGTCATTCAGTATTTCTACATCCCCTGTTCCTTCGGTTAACATTGGCTCGATCGCTAAAGCCATCCCTTTTTTAAGAACAGGCCCATGCCCGGGAGGACCATAATTTAATATTTGTGGATCTTCGTGCATACTTCTGCCAATCCCATGCCCCACAAAATCCTTCACTACTGAAAAACCATCTGCAACGGCTCTTTTCTCAATTTGGTTAGAAACATCTGAAAGCCTATTGCCCCCTGCACATTTACTGATACCCAAATTGAGTGCGCTATATGTTGCTTCAAACAATTTATCTACAACCTTGTTTGTACTTCCCACTTTAAAACTTCTTGCAGCATCTCCATAAAAATGCTTTAATTTTACTCCAACATCAACTGACACTAAATC
>JAUVXY010000038.1 GCA_030603375.1 Actinomycetes bacterium
GCCCTGACAGTCCAACCAGCATTACAAACCAGTATATCTACTTTTCTAAAATCATCCAGTATCTTTTTGCACGCACCTTTAACTTCTTTGTATTCTCCTGCATCACAGCCATAGAAAATGCATTCTGTGCCGCAAGCAGTCTTTATTTGTTTGGAAACTTCTTTGCCTCTTTCTTTATTTCTTCCGATTAGTGCAACTTTTGAACCGTGCCCGGCAAAAGTTTCTGCTATACCTTTGCCTATTCCTTTCGTCGCACCTGTAATTACTGATACTTTTCCTGATAAATCTAAATCACTCATATTTAACTTGCCTTACATATTATTAGATTTATTTTAACACATTTTTATATTTATCATAAATTCCGTTTATGCAATAATTATCATGCTACTATGGAATTATAGTTTATTTAATTATAGAATAGTTTAAAATTTAAGTTGTAAAAACTTAATAGATATCATAATTATTATGGATAAAAAAATAATTCTTTTAACAAATGATGACGGTATAGAAGCAGAAGGGCTTTTTGCACTTTACAGTGCTTTAAAGAGAGATAAAAATTTTGATATAAAAATAGTGGCTCCTGATAAAGAAAGAAGTGCTGTTGGCCATGCTATTACCGTATTTGACCCAATCTCAGTAAGGGAAGAGTACAGAGATGGGAAATTTTATGGATATGCAGTTGATGGAACTCCTGCAGATTGTGTCAAACTTGCAGTAAAAGCAATTTTAAATAAAAAGCCTGATGTATTAATATCAGGTATTAACAGGGGGCCAAACATGGGGGAAAATATTATTTATTCAGGAACAGTTTCAGCTGCTACGGAGGGTACTACATACGGCATACCATCTGTTGCTGTATCTATGGATAATTTAAGAGATACAGATTATGCTTATGCAGCAAAATTTACAAAAAAAATTGTAAAAATGGTTTTAAACAAAAAGGAGCTTCCACGAAAAACACTTCTTAATATAAATGTTCCTGATGTACCTGAAGATAAAATTAAAGGAGTTAGGATTACATTTCAAAGTAGTGCAAAGTTTAATGATATTTTCATTAAAAGGGTCGATCCAAGGGGGAGAAGTTATTATTGGATGGATGGGGAATTTGTTGAATCTTCTAATGAGGACGATGAAGATTACAAAGCAGTTAAGAGTAACTATATCTCAATAACCCCAATTCATTATGATATGACTGATTACAGCAATATTGAATATTTTAAAGAATGGGAAATAGGTAAATAAGTGTAAAGGGTTTAAGAAAATGAAAAAACAATATGTATCAGATCTGAAAGTTGGCACAAGCGTTAGTTCACTATTTGTTGTGAGCCGCAAATCAGTTAAAAAGAAGAAAAATAATGATGACTACTGTGCTGTCACCTTGCAGGACAGGGAAGGCAGCATCGAGGGTATTATCTGGACCGATGTTTTTAAAAATATTGGGTATTTTGAAGAAGGAGACTTTGTTTTAGTAAAAGGCAATGTTTCAGAATATAGAGGGGGCAAGCAGCTATCCATTAGCTCTATGGAAAAAATTAAAAATAAAGAAGACATAGAATATTCAGACTTTGTAAAGACTACAAAAGAAAATGTAGATGGCATGATGTCTGAAATAAAATCATATATAAATAGTATAAAAAATCAACACTTAAGAAAGCTTTTGGATTTATTTTTTAAAGACGAAGACTTTAAAAAACGCTTTTGCCATGCTACAGCAGCAGTCAGGTACCATCATGCATACAGCGGAGGACTTTTAGAACATACGTTATCTGTGACAAAAATTTGTGATTTCCTTTCAGGGACTTATAAGAATTTAAACAGAGATTTAATGATAAGCGGGGCAATTTTACACGATGTTGGCAAGATAAGGGAATATGATGTGGGTGTTATTATAAAAGTAACAGATGAAGGGAAACTGCTTGGCCATATTACCATAGGGTATGGTTTGGTTCTTGAAAAAATAAAAAAAATTAGCGATTTTCCAGAAGATTTAAGGGAAAGGCTTCTTCATATAATTTTGAGCCATCACGGGCATAAGGAATTTGGGTCTCCGAGAAGGCCAAAGATACTGGAGGCTTTTGTAGTGTATCACGTAGATCATATGGATGCTGACATAGGGGGATATAACATTATTTTAGAAGAGAGCAATGAAGAAGATGAATGGTCAGCCTATGCTAAGAATTTTGAAAGATCGGTTATGTTAAAAAAACCTGAGTTAGAAAATTCTGACCAAAAATCTGCAGGTACAGATGAGAAAGAAAAATTTGGTGAAAAAGGCCTGGGTGTAGATACAGAGACAAATGATGGCAGTGATAAAAGAAATTTGACAGAAAAGGAAAACAAAGACAAAAAAGCCCAGCAAAAGTCTACCAAACAGGATGAGCTTTTTTAAATCTTTTGCTTACTAACTATCATGAATATGTCTGAGTATTTAGCTTACAGCAATAGGAAGTATGAGCAATTTTTCTGAAGTCAAACCATTACTTTTGTTTTCTATTTTTTATGTTATAATTTGGGTAAAGAAAACAAAGAAAGTAAAGGATTGGAGGTTTTGAAATGGAACTTGCAAAAATTTCTTCAAAAGGGCAAGTTACTATCCCAATTGAAATCAGGAAAAAGTTAAAATTAAAAGAAGGGGATAAAGTATTATTTTTAGAAGATGAAGAAAAAATTATATTAAAAAACTCTTCATTAGTTGCATTGAAAGAAATTCAAGAACGTATGAAAGATGAAAGAGGGGAAAAGGGTTTGTATTCTGAAGAAGATGTCAAAAAAGTTGTAAAAGATATAAGGAAAGATATTTGGGAGAAAAAATATGAGAATAATGGTTGATACCAATGTTATCATATCGGCTATTTTATCCCCCGAATCTTTATCAGCCAGGGTAGTAGAAAAAGTAATGATAGAGCATCATTTAGTTTTGTGTTCACATATAATAGATGAGCTTCATAGAGTTTTTAAAGAAAAGTTTAATAATGATCCCAAAGAATTTCTCGATCAATACTAGACTCACATAAGAAGAATAATCCAATTTTATTCCATTTGTAAACATAAAAACAAAGATACCTATTTTTTGCCTCCCTAAAATTTAATAGATTGGATGATTTCTTAAAGGATTGCCATCATGATGTATGAGATTTATCGCGAAAGAAGAGCTGAAAGAGATTTAAGGAGACTTTCTTACAATGACTTTAAGAGGGTTCTTTGGCATCATTAGATCTCTAACGGATGAACCTATGCCTCCGAGAAGTCGAAAGATTGTTAATTCAATGAGAATAAATGCATATTCCGGCATATTTAAGCAGTTTTACTTCACGATTACTTCTACACCAAGCTCTTTTATTTTTCTTAAAAGTTTTTGGTCAGCCTCGCTATCAGTTATCAATACATCAATTTTTTCAAGTGGGGCAACAAAATTTATGGAAACATGTCCAAGTTTGGAGTGATCGCACAGCGCAATTACTTTTTTGGCGCTATTTATTATAGCTTTTTTTGTTTGTGCTTCCACCTGGTCAGCTGCAGTAATTCCTTTTTTTAAGTCCATTCCTGTAATGCCTATAAAAGCTTTGTCTACATTTATTTTTTTAATAGTGCTATCTGCAAGTGGCCCAATTAAAGAATGAGTGTCAACTTTAAGTATTCCTCCACTTACTATGATGGTATAGCCGGGATTGGTTTTACTAAGAACAGCAGCAATATCACAACTATTGGTAATTATGGTCAGCTTTTTTTTATTAGTTATATTAAGAGCTGTTTGAAGGCCTGTTGTTCCTGCTTCAATAAATATAACATCATTTTTTTCAACAAGCATGGATGCAGCCAGTGCTATTTTCTTTTTTTCCTTTATAAATTTTTCTTTTTGAATATCAAATTTCATTTCCTGGCCAACTGTAATTGTGCTCATTGCGCCGCCATGTGTTCTTCTAACCAGGGTTTTTCTGGCAAGTTTATCCAGGTCCCTTCTGATGGTTGTTTCTGAAATATCAAGAGTTTTTGCAATCTCGACTGCTGTTACGCTTCCTGTTTTTCCAATCAGGTTTAATATGTATTCTCTTCTTTCTTCTCCTAACAATATTCCTCCTTTGCCAAACTTATATATTACAGGCATTATTCCAATAGCGCGTGTACTGCCTGCTGTGTTTTTCTATTAATTATAAGGTTTTTTATATGAATTTAAAATTATCCAAAGTGTTTTACTAAAAAGTTATAAATTTTTTTAAAAAACTCTTTTCATATAACAAAAAAAGCTTTAAAATACAAATTAGTACAATATTAAGCAAAAACTGACTGTTTATGTTTATTTTAAAGGATATTTATTAAATTATCAAGTAAGGAGAAATGTTATGAGCTACGACAAGAATTGGGCCAAAGTTGATCTTAGCAAAGTACCGGATATAAAAGTAACACCACCGGGACCAAAATCAAAAGCACTTCACAGCCGGGCAGAAAGGCATATGAAAGGATATTCTTCACAAGTAAGGCTGTTCCCAGTTGCATTTGAATCCGGACATGGAGTAACACTGACTGATGCAGATGGAAACAAGTACATTGATTGCTCTTCAGGAATATATGTTACAAATCTGGGGCATTGTCACCCAAAAGTTGTTGAATACTTGCATAAATATGTTGGGCAGCTTATGAATTGCCATGATTTTACTACAGAAATAAAAGTTAAGTTTTTAGAAAAGCTTGCTTCAGTTACACCCGGAAAATTAAATAGTATCCAGATGTATTGTTCCGGAACAGGAGCTGTTGAGGCTGCGATGAGGGCTGCAAGAGCTTATACGGGCAAGTATGAATTTTTCTCATTTTATGGTGATTTCCATGGAAAAACCATGAGTGCTGTTTCACTGACAGAAGTTGCAGACTATACTTCAGGTCCAAGAGCAATAGGCCACCATCTGGCTCCAAACGGCCACTGTTATCACTGCCATTATGGAAAGACGTATCCCGAGTGCAACCTATTTTGTGTAGATGCTTTAGAGAGGCAAATACTGATGGAAGGTACAGGCAATGTAGCTGGCGTAGTTTTGGAGCCAATTCAGGGCTGGAAGGGCTCTATTGTTTACCCGGACGGCTATCTTGCTAAAATTAGAAAAATGTGTAACAAACTTGGAATACTGATGATAGATGACGAAGTTCTGGCTGGATTTGGAAGAGCTGGAAAGATGTGGGTTGTAGATTATGATGAGGTTATACCTGATATTATTGTTTTAGGCAAAGGAACGGCAAATGGTTTCCCGTGTACAGGATTTGCTATTAAGGATGAATACAGCGGGGCTTTAGAAAAAATATCTGCATCTACAAGCTATGGCGGCAACCCAATGGCTTGTGCCGCCGGTCTTGCTGCACAGGAAGTTATAGAGGAAGAAAATATAGTTGAAAGGTCGGCAAAATTAGGAGAATTTATTCTTAGCAAGCTTAGAAAGATGAAAGATGAACACAAGATAATTGGAGAAGTCAGGGGTAAAGGGTGTCTTCTTGGAATAGAACTCGTAAAAGATCAAAACACAAAAGAAGCATTTATAGAAGCGGGCCAGAAAGTTTACCAGAAAGCATTTAAAAAAGGTGTGGCATGGATACCTTCGAAAAATAACTTGAGGCTGTCGCCTCCTCTTATAATGGAAGAAGATGTTGCAGAAAAGGCTCTTGAAATAATTGATGGGGCTATAACTGAAGTTGAAAAAGAATACGGATATTAAAAAAATAATATTTGATAAAAATAATACTAGCGGAGGTTTGAGATATGTCAGATAAAAGAACTTTAGGCATCGGAATGGTAGGATATGGATTTATAGGCAAGGTCCATACTTTATCATACCTAAATTTGTCTTATTACTACAATCCCATGCCAGCTAAGCTAAAAATGATAGGGGTAGCTTCAGTACCTAAAAAGGAAGCAGAAGAGGGAGTTGAACAGGCAGGTTTTGAATTCGCCACTGATAACTGGAAGGATTTAATTGCCAGGGATGATATAGATATTATTGAAGTTTGCACACCTAATTATTTGCATAAAGAGATAATAATTGAAGCACTAAAGGCAGGAAAGCATGTTAACTGTGAAAAACCACTGGCAATGAATCTTGATGAAGCCAAAGAGATTACAAAGGTAGCTGATTCTCACCCAGAGTTAATATCACAGGTAACATTTGAATATCGATACCAGCCAGCTATGATGAGGGCAAAAAGACTTATTGAGGAGGGATTTTTAGGAAGAGTATATAGTGCCAGGATTGCATACCTGCATTCTGGAAACTCTGATCCCAATAGGCCCCTGTATTGGAAAATTCAGAAAAAATTTTGTGGAGGAGGAGCACTTTACGACCTGTCTTCTCATGTAATTGATCTAACAAGATTCCTTTTAGGAGATTTCAAAAGGGTATTTTCAAAGCTTGAAATATTTACAAAAGAAAGACCCATTGCTGGAAAACCGGGCCAGTTTGGAAAAGTAGATGTAGAGGACCTTGCCCTTACAGTGTTTGAGCTGGAAAATGGAGCTATTGGAACCATTGAAGGATCAAAAGTTGCCACTGGTGCAAATGATGAATATCGCATAGAAATCCATGGGGATAAGGGAGCAATAAGGTTTAACAGCATGCAGCCAAACTTCCTGGAAGTGTATGACACAAGGGATGCGGGAGAACCTATTGGAGGCAGAAGAGGGTTTACTGCTATTGAGACAGTACAAAGGTACCCAAAGCCTGCAACTCAGTTCCCCGGACCTAAATTTTCCATAGGCTGGATGAGGTATCATTCTGGAAATGCTATGGATTTTGTAACTAACATTGTGGAGCATAAAAGGCCCGAAGCTGATATGCATGCAGGATATAAAATACAGGAAGTTTTAGAAGCAGCACAGATATCAGACAAAGAAAAGAGATGGGTTGATTTGCCAGTTGAAAATTAGTAACATTGTGGCTATTATTATCTAATAATTTTAAATTACAATGATTTAGAATTTAGAAAGGACAGGTGTGTATGCTAAGAAAAATAGAATGCTTTATACAACCATTTAAACTGGATGCAATCAAGGAAGCTTTAATAAAAGCTGGTGTTGATGGCATGAGTGTAACCGAAGTAAAAGGATTTGGCAGGCAGAGGGGATACATAAACGGAGAGATACCTAACAAGGAAGTCAAATTTTTACCAAAAACCAAGCTTGAAATAGTAGTGGATGAAGAAGTTGTTGACGATGTCACAAAACTTATAGTAAAACTTGCCAGAACAGGAAAAATAGGCGCGGGCAAAATATTTATAATTCCAGTTGAGGACGCTATTAGAATTAGAACTTCAGAATCGGGGAAAAGCGCGGTAACTTAAAATTATTAAGACAGGAGTAAAAATGAGCAATTCTTTAGTGGAAAAGAAAAATAATGTCTGGGAAATGACTCTAAAAAGATTAAATGGGACAATGTCGCTGCTTAACTTGAAACCCGGGATGAAAAAATACCTTTGCGAACCCAGAAAAATTATAGAAGTGGCAGTAACAGTTAAAATGGACAATGGCGACATTAATATATTTAAAGGGTATAGAGTGCAGCATAATACAAATAGAGGCCCGGCTAAAGGCGGCATCAGATATCACCAGGACGTATACCTTGATGAAATAAAAGCTCTGGCAATGCTTATGACCTGGAAATGTGCCGTAGCGGGCATCCCTTTTGGCGGTTCAAAAGGCGGGGTTAAAGTAAATCCATCAGAGCTTTCAAAAAGAGAGCTGGAAAATCTTACCAGGAGGTATACTTTTGAAATAATTCAAAATATAGGACCAGAAAAAGATATCCCTGCTCCGGATGTAGGAACAAATGCCCAGGTTATGGCATGGATTATGGATACATATTCAATTGATAAGGGATACGGTGTGCCGGGGGTTGTGACTGGCAAGCCAATTGCTCTCGGAGGTTCTCTGGGGAGAGAAGAAGCAACTGGCCGTGGTTGCGTTTACAGCATTCTTTCAGCTCTTAAGGTATCAAATATTGATACTACAAATTTGAAAGTGGTAATACAGGGCTTTGGTAATGTTGGCTCTAACGCCGCTAAAATTCTTTATGACCTGGGATTTAAAATAATTGCAGTAAGCGATGTGCGCGGTGGTATTTACAATAAAAAAGGCATAGACCCTTACAGGGTTTTGAAACATGTAGAGAAAACGGGAAGTGTTATTAATTACAGGGAGAGCGAGAATATTGCTGGCTCCAAGATTTTTGAATTGGATTGCGATATCTTAATTCCTGCAGCTCTTGAAAATCAGATCACAAAAGGCAATGCTTCAAAAATTAAGGCAAAAATCATTGCTGAGGCAGCCAATGCACCTACTACTCCTGATGCGGATGAGATTCTAAAGGATAATGATATCTTTATTATACCGGATATATTATGCAATGCAGGAGGTGTTACTGTGTCTTATTTTGAATGGGTACAGGGAAGAGATGCTTATTTCTGGAGTAAAAGAAAAGTTAATCTTCAGTTAAGGGATGTTATGGATAAAGCATTTTATGAAGTTTATGATATTCATAAAAAAAATAAAGTTGATATGAGAACTGCCGCCTCTATCCTGGGAGTGGGGAGAGTAGCTGAAGCTGTAAAATTAAGAGGAATTTATCCATAAATTAAAAGCTTTAAAAATAGATATTTTAGTAAAGCAAGAGATAAATTACATGTAAATACTGCAGAAGAAATAAAAAATGGAATATCTGAAATTTTTATTGATAGGGATAGTCGGCGGAACTGCATCTGGCTTTTTTGGAATAGGCGGAGGGATAATAATGATTCCCCTGCTTGTATATCTTGTTGGTGTTGAATTAAAAGCTGCCACGGCTATGTCGATGGTCCAGATTGTTTTTTCGAGTATTTCCGGAACCTTATTTAATTATTTTCAGAAAACAATAAATTTTAAATATTCTGCTTATTTTGGAGTATCTGCTGCTGCATTTTCCTTTCTTGGTTCTTATCTTACAAAATACATTCCAAACTTAGCTATTAAAATAATATATCTTTTTGCTGTCACTGCTGCACTCATTTTATTTTTTTTAAGGAGAAAAATAGAGAACAAAAATCTTGCTGGCAGCGAAGTTAGATTTTATAAAATAATGCCGGTAGGCGCCGTAGCTGGTTTTACTGCGGGCCTTTTAGGTGTAGGCGGCGGATTTATATTTGTTCCCGCACTACTTTTTTTCTGCAGCCTGCCTATAAAGATTGCAGTTGGAACATCACTTGGAGCCATTATATTTGTTTCAATTCCGGGGGTAATAGGAAAAGTAATTTCAGTTGATTTTGATGTTGTGCTTGCCATAGCAATTGGCATTGGGGCTGTTGGCGGTTCAAAGCTGGGAACATATTTAAATAGGAAAGTAAATTCTAAAATAATAAGGATCTTTTTTGCCTTGCTTCTGCTGGCAATGATTACAAGAGTAACAATTGATTTGCTTAATCATTAAAAATATTCTTTTTGTAAATTATTTTTTTAAAAGGAATGCGTTATAATATAAGTAAATTTTTTAAAAATTGTGTGTATTCTAAAGGGAATTTAAGCATAATTATTTTATTAATAATAAGTAATATTATCAAGAGCGGTGTTTTACATGAAAAGACTTAATATCACTATAAGCGATGGGGTATTTAAAGATCTTGAAGACTTGAAAGAAGAAGAAAAATTAAATAGAAGTGAATTAATAAGGAAAGCTATTATCTTATATAAGAATGAGTTTGAAAAGAAATTGAAAGAAAAAAGAAGAAAAGAAAAAGTGATGCACGCAATTCAGGAGATAAATAAATTAAGGGAAAGCACAGGTATATGGGATGGGGTTAGTGAAATTAGAAGATTTAGAGACAGCAGAGGAAGAAATAATATATAAAATAAAAGAACATCCAAAAACTTTAGTTATGGATTCCTCAGTCTTTATAAAATGGTTTTCAAAAGACAATGAAGAAAATTTAGATAAAGCTCTTAGTATCTTGAATTCCCTGATTGATAATAATATTGTTATAGCCTGCCCTGAGTTAGCGATATATGAGCTTCTTAAAGATTCTAAATTTTAATATAATACCAGGAATAATTTATTCCGCCAGAAATACTACATGCGTAAGCCCATAGAAATTTATTTTTATGCTTCGCGTATTTTCTGATCCAGTACCATGTTTTCTAATGCTTTTTGGATCTGACAACCCTGGGTTACGACAATTTTTAACTGTTTATAGGCTGGTGACCCGGAAGCAAATTCCTATAAATATTGATTCTATTCAACTTATAAGAATTGTAAAAAGAATGAGAGATGAAAAAGAATTTGCAAGTGGTGACAGGATGGATGTAGAGCCGCATCTTTTTATTGGTGCAGCTAAATATATGAAAAATAAAGTTCCAGGCATGGATGTTCCGGATAGTTTAATTGATAGACTCTCAAAAGTCCCAAAAGAAGATGTATCGAAAGAAGGAATTAAAATTGCTGTGGAAACAATACAGAGATTACAGAGAATCGAAGGAGTTTCCGGGGTTCATATAATGGCTGTAGAGTGGGAAGAAATAGTACCTGAGATTGTAAAACAGGCAGGGCTTTACCCGCGTCCATGAAGCAGGAAGTCATCAGCTTTAAGATAGCGTAAAATTTTATGTGTAAATTATAATTTAAAAAAATAAAGTAAAGGCGTATCCTTTCAAATAAGTAATTTGTAAAAAACTAAAAGAAAGGAATACGCCATGAAAGATCTCTCAAGCTTAAGATTAGCTGATTTATGGAGAGAAGTAAAGATTACAGAAGAAGATATCTGGGGGGACCTAAAACTGGAGACAAAGATGTATCTAAAGAAAATAATTGAAGGATGCC
>JAUVXY010000086.1 GCA_030603375.1 Actinomycetes bacterium
CCTATTCTGTAAACTTCGCTTACGCCAAGCTTACTGCACAAATATAGCAAAACCTCATGTATGTTTCCATCCTTTCCCGGTGGGGTGCATATGGCAATTTCTTTTACTCCTGCTACTACAGCCGGTATGATTGTCATTAGAACCGAAGAAGGATAGATGTATCTTCCACCGGGGATGTATGCCCCTACTCTTTCTACAGGTGTTAATATTTGGCCTATCTTCTTACCCCTTACAGGCTCTTCCAGCCATGACCCAGCCTCTCTTTTTAGCTGCATGCTGTGGTACAGTCTTATATTCCTGCAGCTTACATCAAGTGCCTCAACAAGCCTGGGATAAGTTTTTACAACCAGCTCGTGCGATCTTTTAATTTCTTCATCTTTTACTTTAAGCTCATCTACTTTTTTGATGTTTATCCCATCAAATTTTTTACAAAATTTGATGACAGCTTTGTCTCCGCATATTTTTACTTCTTTTAGTATTTTGCTTACTGTTTTCTCTACAGAGGGAGGAATTATAAAATCCCTTTTCAGCCATTTATATGTACCTGCGATTGCTTTCGGCTTTTCAATTTTTAAAAAATTATAATCCATTACTTATAAACAAAAAGCTGTTTTAAAATATTTCTATTAGAGTGTATTCTTGTTAATATATTAAAAAAAGAAAATAAATACAAGTTTCGCAATATGATGGCAGTTAATAATAAAAAAAAGCTGAAACCAGGATTCCTGCTGCACGCCTGCTGTGCAACATGTGCGCTTCATCCATACTTCTTGCTTTCAGAAAATTTTGCAGTTACTTTGTTTTTTTACAACCCGAATATTCACCCGGAACATGAATACAAGCGCAGGCTGAAAGACGTAAAAATAATTTCTAAAATATACAAAATTCCTCTAATTATAGAAAGATACGAAGTAAAAAAATGGTTCAAATTAACCAAAATTTTAGAAAAAGAGCCTGAGGGCGGCAAAAGATGCGATGTTTGCTTTAAAATGAGACTTGAAAAAACTGCTGCCGCAGCAAAAAAATTAAATACTGGCCTGTTTGGGACAACTTTGACTATAAGTCCCCATAAAAATCACATTGCCATAAACAGCATCGGAAAAACTATAGCAGACGCACAAAAACTAATTTTTTATGAATCTAATTTTAAGAAAAAAGATGGTTTTAAAAAAACAATGCGCTTAAGTAAAAGCTTAAGTCTTTACCAGCAAAATTATTGCGGCTGCATATATAGTTTGCAAAAGAAACCTGCGCCGTAGCCTGAATCATTCTTCTGTTTTCTCTAATTTTTTCTTTTCCTTAAATTTTTTAATCAAATAATCGGTGATTATAAAAGCAGCTATAATACAGATTATATTTAAGATATATACAACTTTGATGGTGCCAATATAACTGCTGTCCACCCTGTAATATTCTATAAAAGTTCTGTAAAGCGAATAAACCCCTAAATAAATTGTAAATATTATTCCATATGGCATCCTGCCGGGCTTATTTTTATAAAACCTGTGTATTAGCAGCAGCACCACAAATAGAGCAAAATTTGCTACTGACTCGTACAAAAATGTGGGATGGAAATACTCTGCATGTGCATAATCAAAAGGCCTGTTTTCAGGACTGATATAAATCGCCCATGGGAGGCTGGTAGGTTTTCCAAAGGCCTCTTGATTTAAAAAGTTACCCCATCTGCCAATTGCCTGCCCGAGGACCAAAGCTGGTACCAATATATCTGCCCATAACCAAAAATCCAGTTTCCTTATCCTGCAATAAATTAAAAGAGCTATTATCCCACCGACCATAACCCCCTGTATGGCCAATCCGCCTTTTCTAAAAGCAAAGATATATGTTAAGTTCCCACTGTAATATGACCAGTTAACAATAACATGGAGAAGCCTGGCCCCTATGATGCTGGATATTACAGCAAAAGGGACAAAATTTATAATTTCTTCCTCTCTTTGACCCCTGTATCTGGCTATAAAATAAGCAACTATTATGCCTGTAACTAAAGCCAGGGAGATTAAAATTCCATACCATCTTATTTCAACTCCGAACACACTAAATGCAATTGGGTCTATATTCAAAACTTCCTCCCTTTATTCTTGATAAACATCTTAAGAAAATAAAATATTTTCTTCTACTGCATACATGCTGAAATTTTAACATAAATTACACTAAAATTTTATTTATTTTAAAAAATATATTGGTTTCTAACATCTATAATGCATCTTCTATTGCTTTTACCAATTGAGCCTTAGCCATCATTCCAACACTGGAGGATATAACTTCACCATTTTTGCTTAAAATAAATGTGGTTGGAATACCACTTATCTTCCATCTTGGTGCTACATTGTCTATAGTACCATCAACAAGAACAGGATAATTTATGTTAAAATCATTAACAAATTTTTTTAAATCCCCTGTGTCCCTGTCCACTGATACCCCTATAAATTGAACACCCCTGTCCTCATAAAGTTTGCAGACCTCAATAAAATCTGGTATTTCTGCCTTACAGGGCGGGCACCAGGTCGCCCAAAAATTTAGCACAACAATTTTACCTTCAAAATCAGACAAAGACACTTCTTCTCCTTTTAAATCAAGCAAAGTAAAATCATTAATGTATTTGTCCCCGGCTTCTCCAATCTCATTGTCACTATTGTCTTTATTTTCACCTTCTCCAGATGTTTCATTGTAGTTATCTGTACTTTCGGTAGCTTCTTCTCCAGTATTTTCCTTTTCTATATATTCTTCTTCAGCATCCGCAAGCGGTGCTTTTTTGCACCCGGAAGAAAAACATAACATTGCAATTACAAATATTATAAGAAATACTGGTATTGCTTTTTTCATCTTAACCCTCGATTCCGCTTGAAGTAAGTTTGCAAATTTTCTGGCTATCTGCCATTGTATTATATTATAACAGTTACCTTAACATCATTTTTTAATACAATAACAACAAAACCATTTATATAACATATCTCAGATATTTTGACAAATACTTTTAAGCAATATTCCCCAGTTTGTAAAGGTCCCTGCTCACAGAGAAACCAATGACCAACATATTGTTTAGCTGTAACATTTTATTTAAATATTATTTTATTTGTAATATAATACCAATTCAGCAGGAAAGATCTGCATCCAGTATTTTTTACATTTGTTTTTAAGTTTTAACAAGTACAATTAAAAAATATTTACAATGGAACTATATAATTATAATGACACCGAAGAGTTAAATTATAATATAGAAAAGCAAGAGAATAATCTTCCAGGGAAAAGCCATCTGCAGAAATACATATTGACTTTTAACTCACCATACAGAACAGGAGTTGCGGAAAATGATAGCGTTCATTGTGAGCTATTTTTAAACCAGGGCTGCAATCCATTCACCGCTGCTGAAGCAAAACCTGAATATATTAATAATGCCAGGCCCAAAACTGCAATAGATACACTTCTTATTGCCATACACGGCTTTTCTTCCAAAAAAAACAAGATGGGAAACTACTACTATTTTATCAATAAGGCAATCGAAAAAAATGTAAGCTGTGCATTTATGAACCTCCCGTTTCACTTGTACAGGAGCCCGGAGAAAGAAAAAAGTGGGGAAAGATTAATATATTATGATGACGTGCAAACTTTAGAATTCTTTCACCAGAGCGTAGTTGATATAAAAAAGTTCATCGATATCATATCAAATATACTACAAATAAAAAATATCGCACTCTGTGGCCTTAGCCTTGGGAGCATGGTTTCTTTAATTACAATGGCTTATGACAAAAGAATAAAAAAAGGCATCTTTCTTATTGGCGGCGGGAATTGGCATGAGATTCACTGGGGTAGCGCTTTAAAATTTATACTCAGGGGAAACTGTGCAGACGAAGGCCAGATGACTGAAGAAAAATGCAGAAATTTTTATTCAAATTTTCCTGATTTCCTTAATAAATTTAAGCAAATTAATATTGAAAAAATACCTTTTGACATAAGAGAATGCCCGGAATTAAAAAAAGTAACCACAAGAATGTGCTTTCTTTGCGATCCCATGGCCTTTGCCCATAAACTTAACCCAAAAAATGTCTTGATGATAAATTCTAAGCTTGATTTTTACTTTTCTAAAAAATCTACCACAAGCTTATGGAAAGAGCTTGGAAAACCTGAAATATATTGGTTAAACAACTTTCACACCAGTAAAATTCTTAGAAACAAAAAAGTTATAAATAAAACTTTAGATTTTGTACTAAACGGTTAAAACCTGCCTGCTGCAGTATTATTTCCCTCATCTTGCCTGTAATATTAATCAGCTCTTCTTGCCTTTCCCGGCCCAGGATAACTTGTTTAATATAAAATTTCCGAGCAAAGAGTCCTTAAGCTCTATTGCTCCCTCCGGACACATTTCGCTACAGCAAAAACACCTGGTGCACTTTTTATAATCAAACTTTATACTGTCATCTTTGATAAAAATAGATTTTTGCGGGCATACTTTTACACAGGTTTCGCAAAGGGTGCATTTGTTCTTCTTAACATACGGGTAAGGATTCAGAGAATTTCTAATAAAAGGGAGTATGTAGTTTCTTGCAAAATTGTTTTTAATAAGCTCTTCCCTGCCTGCATTTTTAGGAAGGACAAAATTAGATAAAGCAAGGACATCCAGTTTTTCCCCCAGCAGTTCAACATCTCCTATGGCGCTTCCCTTAATTCCCCTGTTTTTTGCAGCTGCCAAAGTTGGGCATAGCTCTTCTCCTATGCCAATTATTTTTGCCATTACAGCATCTAATGAAAAAGGATTTTCACTTGCCAGAATTAGCCCGATTTTTCTTGGTGTGCCACTCATCCCGGGCCCATCGCCTTCTATCCCAAGGATGCCGTCCATTATAGTTAACCCCGGTTTAACCAGCATTACTAAATCAACAAGCATATCTGAAAAATCTTCTACCCTGTTAAATCTTGCATGATATCCGGGCTTTAAAAAACCGGGAACAACTCCGAACATGTTTTTTACAGCTCCTGTAATAACAGTAAGATCGTGGGTTTTAAATTTTGGAAGGTTAATTATCGTATCAGCACCAAGCACAGGACCAATTACTTCAAACTTCTTAATTGCCTTGCCGCCTTTAAAGGACAGGAAACTGTACCCTGTGTCATAATTAAGCCTGCAGCCTGTTTTTTTTGAAATATCTGCCAGTCCAGTTTTTTCATAAACTTTTTTTAGATTACTTTCTGTATAAGGAATCCCTGCTCCAGGACTATCAACAATTGTGATATTTTCACTGCTTCCGGTAATCTCTGAAATCTTTTCAACTACTGTTTCAACAAACACAGGATGAGTAGTAACAGCATTTTCAGGTAAAGCAGCTGAAAGCAAATTAGGCTTTATAATAATATTACTGCCCGGCTTTATAAATTTACTGAGGCCGCCTATCATATCGGTGCAGCGCCCTATTGCATCACTTAAAACTTTTTTGTCATAGCTATCACATCTTACAACGCTAACTTTAGGTTTATTTTCCATCTGCTGTCCTTTTTATTTAAGTGTCTTCCTTTTTAAAATAATCTGCAAATGTAATCTTTGGCTGGTAACCATTACAACAAAAAAATAAGTGACCTACCAATATAAATTTAAAATTAAACTTACTATGGTAAATCACTCATTTAAGATTCTACAAACTAAATTTGTCTGGCATATTATCTTATAGATACACTGCCATCAAATTAGCTTAATATCTTCTATAGCCTCTATCTGGCCTATCTGATCTTTCTTTTCGAGGACGAGCTTCGTCTACTCTTAAAGTACGTCCGCCAAGATCTGAGCCATCCAAAGCTTCTTTAGCTTTTTCTGCTTCTTCTGGGCTTGACATTTCAACAAACCCAAAGCCCTTACTTCCAATCACATTAACTTCTTTAACTTCGCCATGCTGTGAAAATAATTCTCGCAGTTGATCTTCGGTCGTAGAGTAGGTGAAATTTCCTACATACAGTTTACTACCTTGCATTCTTGTTTACCTCCTTTAAATATTACAATTTCTCTAAGCTTCATAATATTTTTTCAGAGAGGTAAGTACGAATAAACATCGCGACTCTTAATTAAAATATCATTAA
>JAUVXY010000087.1 GCA_030603375.1 Actinomycetes bacterium
TAAAGCTTCAATTGCTAAAATTCCTTTTTTCCTTTTTTCAAATTCAGCATGGGAATTTTCCAATCTTATAGACTCAACCAGGTTTAGCTGTGCTTCCCTTAGTAACAACAATTTACTTCCCTTTAAGCTTTTCCATAATCCATCTGCACTAATTTTTCCTTTATAAAATTTTGCCATCAAAGGTTTTAACCTTTTTACATTTTCTATTTTTTCTTTCTCTTCAGGCGTTAGCTCACCAATCATAGATGTTTTTTCCATAGCAATCTCAATAGCAGTTTTTATTTTCCCATTCATTTTTTACTCCCCATAAAAAATTTAAAAAATCTATCCTGATATTCTTCAAATAGTCCCCACATATCCAGTTCCTGCTTCAATTTGGATGGTTCAATATCTCCTTTTTCAAATAGTTTGAATAGATTTTCTATTTCATTCCTGGCTGCAATTGGAATCCCAAAGGGATCCCTTGCAATTACCGGATGTCCCATATCACTAATTTTAATGATGCTCCTTTCCTTCAAGTCAGGCAGCTGAGAAAGATAAGCACTCCTGGTTATCATTTCCTGAACAAACTTTGATAAAGAAACATCCCAGAATTCATCAACTCCCTTGATGATGGCACAAAATGGATCACCTCTTTTTTCTATTTCACTGGCAATTTTCTTAGCTATCGTTTCTAAAGAATTTGGAACAATATTCATTTTTTCAGAATCTCTTTTAAATTTTAAATTGTAAAGCAACACAGCAAGATCATTATTTTCTTGTGCAATCATTTCAAGAGCTCTCTTTGCCTTCTCGCTGAACCCTTCCACTCTAAGTATATAAGACGAAGTGATCAATTTTGGTCTTTGCCACGTTATTTTTCCTTCCCTTATAACTGTTTCAGATTCGGGCCCTTTTCCTTCAAACTCAAGATATAGCGGCTCCGTCAGAATGTAATAATGAATAGTAGTTGAATCAAAAGTGGAAAGCAATTTTTGAGGTAACCTTAAAATTTCTGTGTGCTCAATTGCATATCTTATTTTTTTATCCATCTTCATAATATACCGCTTCCTTTTTCTATATAACTGTGTGTTATTACTATTCCCGGCAACTTAGCTATTTAATTACTTTTGCCAACTGCAAAAATTTTTCCATACATTTTAATCAAAATCTGCGTATATTTCACCAAAGTTAATACCAGAGATAATTTTTGATTTATATTTTTCACTCAGGCTGATCTTTGCATACAGCATATCTTCATTCTGTATCCCATTATTTAAAGATAAGTATGCCTCAATAAACGCAGCCAGGTCATCAGCTCCTTTTACAAGTTCCCCATCTCTTACATCAGTGTTGGAAAACTCATCTTCGGTAAACATCCTAATATCCGAGTGCCATTGTTTTGGAATCAGCTTATAGATTTTTTTCTCCATTTCCTGCTGTTCATATTCCTTTATAATATCATAAAGACCCTCAACAGATTTTTTTACAGGATTAATTATATCCCGGGTTAAGACTTCGGGCAAATCATGAAAAAGTCCGGTAAAATAGTTATTTACGCATCTTTCCCTATCTGCTTTTGTTAGATAAGAAAATAGATAAGACAATATTGCAACAATCAGCATGTGTCCAAGAACTGATGTTTTGGGAACCCTGTACAAATGGCTCCAGCGTATTTGAAAACGCAGCTGTCCGCATATATTCACAAAATCTGTTAGCTGTTTTGAGCCAAGAATTTTTTTCATGCTTTTTAAGTCGCTGTACTTTTCCTGTTTTAGCTGAATGCTCTTGCTGATTTCATTATTTTGATAACCACCGGGATTTCCTCTTTTAATAATATCAAACTCCCATTTAGTAACATAAAAATGTGCGGCATCGACAATCCTCTGGTTTATGTCTTCCTCATCACTCATAAGAAAACTTTCAAAGCGTTTGCAAAAGTCATCGCCTAAATGAGAAATAATAGGGCTTATTTTATTAAAGACCCATTGATTCAGCTGCCTGTACTCTTTATTGTTTTCTTTTATCTTATGGAACAAAGGAGGCTTCAAATCAGTCAGCACTATCCTCTGAAGAAATTCAAACAATCCTGTCTCAATTATTTTTATCCAGTCAATATCTTTTCCATTTATATCTTCCTCACATTTTCCCAATACATAAGCAACTATCATTTTATGGGCCTGCTTGTCCAGCTCTGTAAGTTCTACAATACGTATCTGGTCGTTCCACCTTTGCATGCTGGCAGCTTCATAAATTTTTAGTAACAGCGGCTTTCTTATCATAGATACCTTTTATCTGTTTAAATAATATTAGCTTTTGTGTAAAATTATATAACTTTTATATTTATAGACAATCTTAAATTTCTGCTAATTGCCGGATTTCTAATTTATTTTTAATGTTATATTATAAATAGTATAATAATCTATGTTAAGACATATAAAAATACAAATATTTTAATTTTAGCCTTAATTATTTCTATAAAGTTTATTTTAATAAAAAAAGTATTATTTAAAAATGCCTCAGGAAAAAAAGTTTTATAACAAAAGAAAAACAAAGCTGCTGAGAGAGTTGGAAAGAATAATTTCTGAAATAGAAGAACTCAACATAGAAAAAGCAATACTGTTTGGTTCCATAGCAAGCGGAAACATCCACAACCTGAGTGATATTGACCTTATAATCATTAAAAAAACTAAGAAAAGATTCCTTGAGAGACTGGATGAATTCTATTCTCACCTGAAACCAAGATGTGCAATTGACATACTTGTTTACACCCCTGAAGAATTCTCTTGCCTGATTAAGACTAATAATTTTATAAAAAGTGCAACCAAAAGTGGAAAAGTAGTCTATGAAAAAGCAAAAAAGGATAGCAGGAGCACTTAGATGGCTGCTTCAGTCTGAACAGGATTTAGATGATGCTAAATTTAATCTATCTGGCAGCAGATATAATGTAGCATGCTTTTTGGCTCAGCACTCTTCAGAAAAAATACTGAAAGCATATTTGTTTAGAAAAGGTGCCTATTCTGTATGGGGGCATTCTGTGGCCGATTTGTGTGATGATGCTACAAAATATGACATGGGTTTTGAAAAACTGTTTTCAATTGCAGGTCCTCTTGATATGTATTACATGCCTACAAGATATCCTGACAGCCTTCCTGAAGGTATCCCCTCCAAAGCTTTTATAGAAGAAGATGCAAGGCGTGCCATAGATATGGCAGAAAAAATTATGGATTTTGTAAAATCTAAAGAAAATTTTATGAAATAGCTTTTACATAAAATATACCTTAGGCTCATCTGTAAAAACTTCTTCCCATGCTCATACCAGCGAAATTTACCATTTTTATCCTGCCTCCCACCTAATCAGTCATTCTAACTTAAGAAGCTTTGATGTATAATGTTTTTAACTGTAGGGGCTTACCCTATAGTTTTTTAAATTATATCAACACATAAAATTTTAGGTTATATAGAAATGACAACAATCAAAATTGGCCTGTTAAACAAAAAAAGAGGGAATTTTAAAATACAAGAAAAATTTGTAGGCATAGATAATGTAGCTGACGAAACATATAAAGAAGTTGCCCACCACAAACAAGCACTGCTTGATGCCGGGTATGAAGTATGTGTAATTAACTGGGGTGAATCTTTTATTAAAGATTTGAAAGACAGCAAAGTCGATTTAGTGTTTAATGTTTCAAGCATGGCAGAAGCTGCTATATTAGAAGAGCTTGAAATACCTTTTGTAGGATCAGATACTACTGCAATTGCTGTTGCAGCAGATAAATCACTATCAAAAAAAATATGGGAAAGTGAAAGATTGCAAACTTCTCCTTTTCGTGTGGCAAAATTTGTAAAAGATTGTTCTGCATTTAAAGATAACCCGCCCTTTGATTATCCTTTGTTTGTCAAACCTATTGCAGGCAGAGGAAGTGCGGGAATTGATGACAGCTCTGTTGTTAAAAATTATGAGCAGCTTGTAAAAAGTGTTGAAGAAAGATTAAATACAATAGAGCAACCTGTTTTAATTGAAAAGTTTTTGCGAGGAACAGAAATTACTATTGGCATAATAGGCAGTGAAAATGATATTAAAGTACTCCCGCCACTTGAAATTTCCTTTAATGGATCTACAAATTTTTTAACGTTTGATAAAAAAGAATTTGACAGCGATGATTTCTATTGTCCAGCCAGACTGGATGATGAAGATATGTATAAAATCAAAGAATTGGCAAAAAAAGCTTATATGGCCATTGGCTTTAAAGATTATGGCCGGATTGATACTGTCTTAACCAAAGAAGGTCCTTATTTTTTGGAAAGTAATTCTTTTGCAGGACTGATGTGTACGCCAAAAGAAAAACCACGTAGTTACATTGGTTTTATGGCTGTTGCAAATGGCATGAGTGCTCCAGACTTAATTGATGAAATTGTAAAATCAGCTTTAAAAAGATATAAAATAATTTAATGCCCAGATTAGAAATAAATATAAATAAAATAAAGCACAACGCTAAAACGTTAAAAGAAGAATTTGCAAAAAAAGGTATCACTATTACTTCAGTAATAAAGGGGGTGGCAGGATCTCCTGAAATTGCAAATGCAATACTTGAGTGTGGAATCACCACTATAGCAGTTTCTCTGGTTCAAGACATTAAAAAAATGAAAGAATTTGGTGTGAAAGCAGAATTTTTACTTACACGCCTGCCTATGCACACCGAAGTTTTCGATGTTGTTAAATATGCTGATATAAGCTTAAACTCTGAAATATCAACAGTTAAATTATTATCCAAACATTCCTTAAAACAAGGTAAAAAACATAAAGTAGTTTTGATGCTGGAATTAGGCGACCTAAGAGAAGGCATATTGCCTGAAGATATAGACTCTGTTGTTGAACAAACCATACCGCTTGAAGGCATTGAACTATATGGAATAGGCACAAATCTCGCTTGTTTTGGGGGGATTAAACCATCAGAGAAAAATATGGCTGAATTATCTCAAATAGCAGACCGCATTCAAGAAAAATACCATATAAAACTACCTGTAGTGTCAGGTGGAAATTCAGCAAATTATGAATGGCTTTTGAAAACAGATAATACTGGAAATATCAATAATTTAAGAATTGGAGAAGCTATCCTGCTGGGCAGAGAAACTCTACATAGAAATAGAATCCCAAATTTATATATCGATGCATTTACTTTAGTATGCGAGGTAATAGAAAGCAAATTAAAGCCTTCACTGCCTTATGGTGACAAATGTCAAAATGCATTTGGTTATAAACCTGAATTTACAGACATTGGAAATATTAATCGAGTAATTGTTGGGATTGGAGAACAAAGCGTTGACACAAAAGCTATAAAACCCAGAATCAAAGCTAGCATAATTGGAGCAAGTAGCGATCATTTAATTTTACACGTAAAAAACAAGTGTATTGAAGTAGGAAGTGAGATACGATTTGATGTTAAATATTCGGCATTGCTCAGGTTATCAACTTCACCTTATGTAAAGAAAGTATTTATTTAATTTATCCCATATTTTTTATCAATGAAAAATCCCCCACTTTAGCTGCTTCAAGCACGGGCCTCATGTACCCATCAACTAAATTTGCGCTGAGAGGTACGGGCATGTTCTTAAGCTTCATCTCAAGCTGAGGATTCTTAGCAGCTTCTATCATTTTATCTATATAAGAATCATTAAAACCTTTTATTTCTTCTAATTTTGTTGGAAAACCAATTTTTTTAGAAAAAGCTGTCATTGCTCTTGCTACTGTTTCACCCAGCTGTCTTGAACCCAGCTTTAATATTTCCTCAGCAGTATATTTTCCGCCAATATACTTCTTGTAAATATCTGCCAGTTTTTTAAGCTTATCTCCAATTGCAGTTGAGAAAAACACGGTGTAATAAGGGTTAAGTATTCCGCAAGCTCTGCCGTGAGTCATGATATCTATAAGAGAAAAACTGTTCAAGTGCGCGCCATTGGTTCCTCCAAGCATTAAGGCATACCCGCCAAGATCTGTTGCAAGTCCGATTATTTCTCTATATTTCATGCTGCTTAAGTCATCTACAAGCAGAGGGAGAGCATCAACAATCATAGCAATTGATGTAAGGCAAAC
>JAUVXY010000028.1 GCA_030603375.1 Actinomycetes bacterium
TCTGTTATCAGTATATATTTTGCTTAAAATTGGGCCTTTTACTGCTATTATTATAAATATAACGGCAAACGCAGCTATAACAGGCCAGGGTTCTTTGTATGTAAAAGCAAGTATCGGAAGCAGCAGCACCCCAAGTCCGCCACCTACAGCATTAGGATGAAATTTCAAACGCTTCCTTAAAGTATATCTGTATATAAATCCAAAAGCTACCGCTGATGGAAAAACTATTGCAAATTCTACTGGAATCAATGCTGCGCTGACGCCTAAAGTAGTTGCCAGTCCGCCGCCACCTCTGAACTTAAAAAATACTGGCCAGTTATGTCCTACTACCAGAGCAATGCATGAAATTGCTATTGTCCTTGCATCCAAACCTAGAACAAGTTTTGCTATCAAGATTGGTACCGCAGCCTTGGCTGTATCAAGAAAACCAGTTAATATTCCCACTTTATATCCATATTGGCGAAATGTGCCTGCTGCTCCAGGTAAGTCTTTTTTACCAAAATCTTTCTTTTTTAAAATTTTTGCAATCACATACCCAAAACAAACAGACCCGATAAGATAGCTTAGGATTACAAAAAAAACTTTAAATACAATGCTGTCCACCATCTCCTCTTACTCCTTTTTGCCGCTTTTAAATAATATTTTAATTGCCGTTATATCCTTATTCTATGGTAAGAACAATTTTATTCAATATAATATGCTGCTCCCCATGCCTTTGAACCAAGATGGATAATAACTGCACATCCAAATTCCATTACAAGCATTTCTTCATAATTAATGTTTTCTTCAATAGTCTTCTTCAGATTTTGAGCTGCTTCTTTATTGTCTGCATGTCCGATTACAATACTTTTTACCTTGTTTGCATTAAATTTTTTTAAATCTTCTTTTATGGAGTCAATTATTTTCTGGTTAACCTGAGATACGCTTCTTGCCCTTCCTACAGGAGAAATTGTGCCTTCCATGTCTCTTATCGCAATCATGGGGATTACCTTCATCATTGACCCCATTAAAACCTTGCCTCTTCCTATTCTTCCCCCAAGGTGCAGATACTTTAAATCAGGTATCCCCCAAATTGAATTTGTTCTTGCAATAACTTTATTTGCATGACTTACTATTTCCTCTTTGCTTTTTCCTGCCTTTGCTAATTTGGCAGCTTCAAGCACTATAAGTTCTTTTCCTGGACCAGCCAGCCTGGTATCAATCATCTCTATATCTTCGCCCATTTTTTTACCTGCATTGTTTACAGATTCAAAAGTCGCAGCACTTAATTTTGATGACATCAGTACAAATATTGGGGTTTTGCCACCATTCTTTATAGACTCACAAATACTGATTATATCTGATACGGTAGGAGCGCTGGTCTTTGGAACAATTTTTTTCTCATACATCATCTTTATCATTTCACCTGGCATGATATCAACACCATCTTTAAAACCTTCATTCCCTATATGTATTCCAAAAGGAAATATTGCTATGTCATATTCTTTTATAATTCTCTCCGGAAGTCCGTGGCCACTGCCTGTGACTATTACAACTTCACTCATGTCTTCCCCTTTTTCTCTCAACTTTAATAAAATTAGACTAAGATATTGTGAAATTTACAATAAGTATCCATAAAAATTATTCAACAGATATAATATAATAATAATGAAATTGCCCGCCATAATATAGTTGTATTTCTAAGTCTGGGAATATATTCTTTAAATTCTGATATAAATTTTTAGCTTTGACCTTATTACTGCCTTTACCCCAGTATATTGAGATAAGGCTGCTATCCTTTTTCACTATTTTTTTAATCGTATCCAGAGCAACTGCCTGATAATCATTTCCACTGGCTATTATTTCCTTTTTTGCCAGTCCGATAAAATCTCCTTTCTTAACTGTAATTTTCTTATTTTTAACAAAGCGAGTAGCTTTTGCTACCATTCCTGTACTAACCATTCCAATAGCTTCTTCCATATATTTTTTGTTGTCTTCCAAACTATATTCGGGGTTAAAAGACAACAAAGAACTTATGCCCTCAGGCATAGTTTTTGATGAGATTATTTCAACATTTTTGTCAGTTAGCTTTGCTGCTTGTTGGGCGCTAAGCAGTACATTGCCATCATTGGGAAGGAGCATTATGTTAAAAAACTCAACTTTTTCTATGGCTTTTAAAAGCTCCTTTACAGAAGGGTTCATAGTTTTTCCGCCATCTACGATATATGATACGCCTGAGCTTTTAAAAACTTCCTTCCATCCCCTGCCTGAAGCAACTGCTACTGTTCCAACTTTACTGTTATTCTTACTATCTCCTTCCATGTTGGATAAAAATTTACTCTGCTGCTCATACATATCATCAATTCTTACATTTGCTGTCTCACCCAGCGAAGATACAGCCTTTATTATCTCTTCAGGCTTATTTGTGTGAATATGAATGTTAAACAAGTTGTTTGTGCCGGCAACTATGATAGAACTGCCCATATTTTTTAGCCTGTTAGATATAGCGTCTTTAGAAAGATCCTCTCCCCTCAGGATAAATCCAAGACAGTACCTTTCTTTTGGTTTTTTCTTCCATACTTTTACCATTCCACCGCCAATAGAAGTTAAGCCTGCTATATTATTGAAATGAAATTTTCTTAAAATTTTATACACAGGGCCCAGCGGCAGATTAATAGAGCTTAAAGAAATTCCGCCCATCATATTTTTTATTCTTTCCTTTAGACCCTTTCTAAGAATTTTTGTCTGCAGTATTAATTCATTATCCTCTAAAGTTTCCTTCCTGGACAAATTTAATATTTTTTCCCATATATTTATAAGCACCGGCATCTGTCTTACAGTAACCTCTTCCATTTCAAGGCTTTCGCCTTTCAAATATCTAAGCATTCCTTCTGCTATAAATATAAAGCCACATCCACCAGCATCAACAACTCCTGCTTCTTTTAAAACAGGCAGCAGGTCGGGTGTTTCATTCAAAACTTTTTTACCTTTTATTAATATCTTTTCAAAAAACAAAGTAATATCAGTAATCGTGCCTTTATTTTCAACAGCAGTTTGTGCCATTTCCCTCATAACTGTCAGTATAGTTCCTTCAACAGGGTTGGATACACTTTTGTAAGCATACGTGCTGCCCTCTTGCCAGGCATCTGCAAATTCATCGATGCTTATTTTATCGTTTGAATAAATTCCACTGCTAAGGCCGTAAAAAAACTGCGAAAGAATAACTCCAGAATTGCCTTTTGCCCCCATCAGGCTGCCTTCAGCAATAACTTTCAGAATTTCTCCCACAGTGGCATTTTCTATATCTTCAATTTTTGAAAGTTCCTCAACAACACTCTTTAGTGCAAAGCACATATTTGTCCCGGTATCACCATCTGGGACAGGAAAGACGTTTAAATCATCTACAATTTTGCTCTTATTTTTTAGCCAGGCATACCCAGCTGAAATTAATTTATCCAACTCTTGGCTGTTTATATATTCCATTTATTCCATCTATGCCTAAAATTATATTGTGGTTTCGTTTTATAAAAACATAAAAATTGCAATAGCGCTAAACACAGGTACGAAGTCTATAACATTATAACAGGCAATGCTACTGCCGTGTCAATGTAAATATGCATAAATTTATCATCCTGTATTGATATTAATATTACATATAAAGTATCTTACTTTATATCACCACTTTTACGGCGTATTAAGTCCTTTAGTTGCGGAATCAATTTGCGCATTGTTTCTTCACCCTCTGCTATAACTACTTTGCCGTTACCCCTAATAATCTTACCCCATCTAACTTCGCCCATTTTAGGACTAACAACAATATCAGCTTCTCTGGCATTCAAATAAGACAACTGGTGCCGCAAAACCTTAATAGAGGTATCTGCAACTTTGTAAAATCCATAATTTTTATTATTATTGTAGCTACTATTGTAGCCATTAAAATAGCTTGCCTCTAAATTAACTGCTATTATTAAATCTGCCCCCATTTTTTTAACAACACTTACTGGCACAGGCATAGACAGTCCGCCATCAACAAGTAGCATCTCTTCCATTTTAACTGGCTTAAAAATCAGCGGTAGAGACCCGCTCGCCCTCACAGCCAGAGCAACTTCACCTTTATTTATAACAACTGCTTCACCTGTCTTTAAATCAGTTACCACTACCGAAAAAGGAATTTTTAAATCCTTAAAATGTACCTTTCCAATAGCACTTTCGATAAATTTTATTAATTTTTCACCTTTAAAAAATCCCTGCTTCAAAGATGGGTATAAAAAAAGGGATAACAGCTGCCTCCAATTACTTGGAAGAGCTTTTTTTTCAATGTTTTTAGTACTTTTAGAGACTGCATAAAAACTGCCAATACATGCCCCGGCACTTGAGCCGGCAATAAAATCAATTGGAATATTATTTTCTTCCAAAACCTTTATAACACCGATATGAAACAGCCCTTTAGCTCCTCCGCTGCCTAATGCTAAACCTATCTTTGGTCTCCCTGTTTTTACCATAATATAAACACTACCTCCACTTTCCTGACTTCATTATAGAAATTATCAAAATAAATCCCATTATGCTTGCTACTATGTAACCTGCAATTCCTAATACAGGATAACCAAAAATTGATGGCCCTACACCTGCACGCACAGTTAAGGAAGAACCTACAATTATGCCTGCAATAATTATACTTAGCGACATACGGCTTGTTGAACGATCTATTATTCTGGTTAAATTTTCTAACCCGCGGTGTTCAAACACAAATTTTAATCTACCCTTTTCAAGCTTTTTCAAGGTATCTGCCAATCCTTGCGGTAACTGCTCTACAAGGCTAACGCTATCTTGAATAAATTTACTGCTCTTTTTAAATAACTTATCAGGATAAAATTCTTTGATCAGAAGTTTATTTATAAATGGCTCAGCAATTAAAACTGCGTTAAAATCAGGATCGAGTTGTCTGCCTGTTGTCTCTACTATAGACAGAGATTTTATCATCAAAGCTACGTTTGTAGGTAAAACTAGATTATGCTGTACAATTACTTTAACAACATCCTGCATGAGTTTTCCAAAATTTAACTCTTTTAAAGATATTCCAACATAGCGTTCAATTAATTCCATAAAATCCTGCCGCAATAAATTTTGGTCAAATTTTCCGTCAAGCATGTCCAGTATTTCAAGACTTCGCATAATACTATCCAGGTCTTTATCTATTATTGCTCTCAGTAGCTTTGCCCCGTTTGTAGCTATGTTTGTATCAATGTAGCCAACCATCCCAACATCAAGCATAACAATGACAGATGGCGGCAAGATAAAAATATTGGCTGGGTGAGGATCTCCATGAAAAAACCTGTCTTCAAATATTTGTTTTAAAACTATTTCTGCACCTCGTTTTGCAACTTCTTTTGGTCTAAAAATGTCCTTATACCTGTCTTCGGTTATTTTACTAACCTTTATTCCATCAATAAACTCCATTGTAAGAATCTCTGTAGTAGACATGTCCCAATATATTTTTGGCACCTTAACATAATCAATGTCTTCAAAATTAATTCTAAATTTTTCAAAATGGTGAGCTTCGTTTGTGAAATCAATTTCTTTCAAGATTGCTCTTTTAAATTCTTTTATCATCAATTTTGGGTGATAAACCCAGCCACTACCCAATCTCTTGTCCACAATTTCTACTAAGTCTTCCAATATTTCTAAATCTAATGCGACTACCTCTTTAATATCAGGCCTTTGAATCTTTACTGCTACGGTTTCGCCATCCAGCAAAGTTGCTTTATGAACCTGGCTTAGCGATGCAGCAGCAATCGGTACTGGATTAAGTTCCTTAAACAATTCATCTATTGGCTTTTTTAGTTCTCGCTTAATAATATCTTTAGCTGTAAAGCTATCAAATGGCGGAACCTGGTCCTGGAGTTTTTCTAATTCTTTAATAAGGTCAGGAGGCAAAAAATCAGGCCGCGTGCTCAATATCTGGCCAAACTTAATAAAAGTTGGACCAAGCTCTTCTAAGGACAGGCGAATCCTTTCAGGCAAGCTTACGAACTTATAATTCTTTGGGACCCTTTTTATCCTTTCCAGCAATCTTGTTTTTGACTTATCAATAAAATAATCTAATCCATATTTAGCCAGAACAGTTATAATTTGCCTGCTTCGTTTGAGCTTAGCATAATTGGTTCTTAGTTTCATAAATGTACGTGGACCACAATTGTTTTTGTTAGAAAAATAATCTAATTTGTGTAAAACGCAAACACAGCTTCTCTAATAATACTTATTTTTAGATTTGTTTTATTTTTTTATAAGCTTATCAAGCTTCTCTCTTATTTCATCTAAATCTTTACGGGTAGGAATATTTAATTTTTTAAGCGTTTCTTCTACCGTTTCTTCTATTTTTTTCTTAACTTCACTACCACTTTTCCCAGATTTTTCCATCAACTCCTTTACAAATTTAGCTTCCTCCGTCTTGGCAAGTTCACCTTTTTTAATCAGATCTCTGGCTAAATCTTCAGCTTTTTCACGAGTAAGAGTTAGTATACCCAAACCTGCTAAAATTGTACTTTTAATTAGATCTGTCATAATTTTCCCTCCTTTTATATTTTATAAATTATAATAATTAAAAAATTAGTTCTCGTTTTTTAGAATAAAACAGCAATAATTTGATTTGTCATTTTTCCTGAATCAATTTTTTTGTTCATTAATGAACATTCTAAAAGTAAACCATCTATCATTCCAGTTAATAAAGATGCTGCTAACTTACTATTAAATTCTCTGTTATATTTTTTTTCTGGAAGTACTTCCTCAATTAGAGATTGGAATAAACTAGTCACCTGTTTCCTAAATTTAATAATATTTTTGCTTATCTCAGAGCTGCATGGTGATAATTTTATCACCATTGCTTTAATAAGAATTTTTTCCTTTAAGCCAAAATCCAAATAACTTTTGATAAGTCTATATAGCTTCCTATCAGATGTTTTTTCCCTGGATGCTTTTGTGATATATGACCTTAATTCATCAAAAGCCCTCTCAAGCACCTTCTTGTAGATTTCCTCCTTGCTTGCAAAGTGGTAATAAAGTGCTGCCTTGGTTATATTAAGTTTTTTAGCAATATCATCCATTGAGACACTTAAATATATATGTTCCGAAAAAAGGCTTTGAGCAGCTTCTATAATACGTTCTTTTGTACTATTAATAATGTTCTTTTGCTTTTTAGATACTTTCATAAATTAAACCTGGGTTATTGTATGTTAAAATCTTCTTTGTCTTTAGGAAGTACTTTAAGTGTACCTTGATAGCTGTTTTAGTAGTGTATAACTTTACCCTTTGCTTTAATGTCATTTTGTACCCATTACTTACATGCTTATACTAAAATACTTAACTTACTTACTGTTAGGTAAGTAAGTCTACTAATATAATATATTTTATTTAAAGACATGTCAAATTATCTGCTAAACATAATTTCAATAGCTTGCTTATGAACTATTTGAAGGTCCTTTACAGTAATATCCAGCTATTTTTTGTTAAAGTCAGGCCAGTGACCTTTTGAAAAATACACCTCTGAATAAAACTCTATGATAAGGTAAAGCTTTTTGACCAGATAATGACATGGTTATCAATCCATCACCTTTTTTTAAGGAGTTTTCTTTTTACAAAAAAGCTCTTTTTCTTTTGCCCAAACATCTGCATAGATATCTTTAACGCCGTTTGAATATTCATCCAGCCCTCTGGAAATATCTGAAAATAAGCATTCGGCTCCCTCATGAGTAGGATTAAATGTTGCAGTTTTTATAAAGCTCTCGTGAAACTTCAGGGTGATCAATTAACATACAGGGAAGATAAAGATTGTCAGAGTATGGCTGTCTTTTCCTAATCTCTTTAAAAAACTGGCAGTTCATGGCTTTTTTTAGGGAAGTATCCTTGATATTTACCTGAGCAAAGTGAGCAAATATACATGATTCAATATCACCTTTATGAGTAATATGAATATATTGCCTTGCAGCAATACAACCACCAACATAAGGAGCATCGTTCCAAAAATCAATAACAAATAAAGGTTTATTTTCTCTTATATAGCTTCTTCTCTCCTTGAGATAAAGACGCTGGCCAGGAGTAGGCATCAAAGATAGATCAGGATCTTTACCAATTGGCATATAAAGAAAATACCACACAATAAGAGCACCCTTTTCAATCATCATGTCAATAAACTTATCGCTGGTTACAGTTTTAATATTTTTCCTGGTCACAGCTACCGAGTAGCCAAATGGAACTTTATGTCTTTGCAAATTCTCTATTGCTTTTAACACTTTACGATACACACCCTTACCTCGTCTCTCGTCAGTTTCTTCCTCAAAACCTTCTATACTTACCTCAGGCATAACATTTCCCAGTTCAGCCAATTTGCCTGCTACCTCATCATTTATTAAAGTTCCATTTGTGTAAACATGAAAGAAAGCATCATTATGTTTTTGGTAAATATAAAATAAATCATCTCTTATAAAGGGCTCACCACCTAAAATAGTGAAAAAAGTACTCCCTTATTATTTTTCTGGCTATTCCAATTTTAAAACACTGTCCTGACTGAGTCTGATATTTATAGTTTTACCCTGCTAAACAAGTAAAACTTTTGTATTGAATATTTTGTTAACCATTACTGCTTTTATAATATATTAATTCTTTTAACTGTGGTATTGATGACTGCATTGCTTTCTCACCTGTCAAAATCACACTTTTACCATCAATAAATTTATTCCATCCCACTCTACCTACTTTAGGATTGATAACAATGTCAGCTTCTTTAATATTGGAAGAAGATAAGTGATGCCTTGAAATTTTAGTAGAACTATAGACCATTCTATAAAATCCAAAGCTACTATCCTTATTATTTGCAAAATAATCTGCATCCAAATTAACTGCAATAACTAAATCTGCTCCCATTTTTTTAACAACACTTACAGGGACAGGCAAAGACAGCCCTCCATCAACTAATAACTTACTTCCTAGTTTGACAGGCTTAAAGATTAAAGGTATGGAGCAGCTCGCTCTAATAGCCAAAGCAACTTCATCTTCATTTATAACAACTGTATCACCTGTTTTCATATCTGTTGCCACTGCCGAAAAAGGGATTTTTAGATCTTTAAAATTTATTTTGCCAATGACATTCTCAATGAAATTTTTTATTTTTTTACCATTTAAAAATCCCTGACGCAAAGAAGGATCAAAAAACAGAGACAGCGTCTGGCGCCAATTATTGGATAAAGCTATTCCCTCGATTTTTTTGATATTTTTATTAGTTGCATAAAATCCACCAACAGCCGAACCAATACTTGCACCGGCGATAAAATCAATTGGGATATTGTTTTCTTCCAAAACCTTTATAACCCCAATATGAGATAATCCTTTAGCTCCTCCACTACCTAATGCCAAACCTATTTTTGGTCGTCTAAACTTTGCCATAGTATTATTTCCATTTTCCTGATTTTAAAACTATTATCAACACAATAATCTATACCATGTTTAATCAGGACAGTTATGATTTGCCTGCTTCCTTTTAACTTGCTGTAGTTAGTTCTAAGGTTCATAAATTTTTTAGAGCAAAACAGCAATAATTTGATTTGACACTTTTCCTGAATAAATTTTTTTATTTTTTTCTCTTGTTCTGCTTACAATAATTTTTTGTTTTTCATATATTTCCATAGTTTTAATTTCTACTATTGTATGCTAAAATAATTGCTTACTAACCGATTGGTAAATTGTTTATTATGATACAATTGACTTAAAGATAAGTCAATTAATTGATATTTTTTAATATAGAATAGGAGTCATTAATGAGCGATATTGCTATAGTAACAGATACCACGGCAGATATTCCTGAGGAATTAGCCAAAGAAAACAACATCACTCTCATACCTCTATATGTCGGCTATGAAGGAAAATTATATAAAGAGGGAAAGGAAATTACCAACCAGGATGTTTATGAAAAATTAGAGGCTGGAATAAAAGTAATGACCTCCACTCCTTCTACTGTAGATTTTGTAAATCTTTACAAGAATTTAATAGATAATGAGAAAAAGACCACAATTTATTCTATTCATCTTAGCTCAAGACTTTCAGGAACTGTCAATTCTGCAATCCAGGCTAAAAAATTCTTTCCTGATACTAATATCAAGATTATTGATTCTAGAAATGTCACTATAAGTCTGGGTCTTATCGTACTTGAAGTAGCAAGAGCTGCAAAGAGAGGGGTTAGTGAGGAAAAAATAGATCGTTTAATAGATATTCTGATAGAGAAAAGTAAATTTTTTGGAGCAATTGAAAATTTTGAGCATCTATTAAAAGGAGGAAGAGCACCTTTTTTCGGAAAATTTTTAAGCTCTGCAATAAGATTCAAGCCTATTATTACTATAGATAAAAATGGAAAGATAAAGCTTAAAAAATTTACCAGAAGCAAAAAAAATGCTACTATCGAACTCTACAAACAAGCGAAAAAGGCAGCTTCTTCTACTGATAAAAATGAAATCGGTATTTTTTATGCTTCTGATATAAATACAGCTCTAGAGCTTGAAAAGATGATAAGAGATGATAATGATATTGAAATTGATAAACTAATTATGACTGAAATAACTACTATAATGAGCGCACATACCGGACCTGGTTTCTGGGGCATAGGTATCTGTCCTAAAGTAGATCTGCATAAACTTTAATATAAAAATCAAATATATTGAATGAAAATCTATATCGACACAAGGCAGGAGATAAAAAAGCAAGGAAAATCGATCTAAAAATCATTTTAAAACAGTATTATATCTAACTAGTTCTTCAAAGTCTGGTATTCTGCTGCAGAGCTCTTCTAGTTTATTTTCCCAATCTTTTATCACACTTTTGGCAGATTCTATTTTAGCAATAACCTGCTTCTTGTTAGTGCCGCAATCTACATCTTTTGAATTAATGCAGGATTTAAGCTCAATCTTTTCGTAAAAATCTTTACCAAAATAAGGCGAATACTTATTAAGTTCCTTTAACGTTAAATCCTTTAGCTGTATGTCATTTTCTATGCAATATTTTACTATTCTGCCAACAATATTGTGTGATTTTCTAAAACTTTCTCCCTTTTTAACAAGGTAATCAGCAATATCTGTAGCTTCTAAAAATCCTTCTTTTAAACTATTTTCAATTACATTCGGGTTAAATTTTATTTTCTTAAGCAATTTAGAAAAAATTTCTATACTGTTATATGTTTCTTCGTAAGCGTTAAACAGAATCTTTTTGTCCTCCTGCAGGTCTCTGTTATATGTTGTAGGCAGACCCTTTATAAGCACCATTATCTGCATCAGGTTGCCAATAATTATTGAACTCTTCCCTCTAATAAGTTCTAAAATGTCAGGATTTTTTTTCTGGGGCATAATACTGCTTCCGGTACAAAAAGTTTCGTCTATATCTATGTAAGAGAACTCAGAACTGCTGTATATAATAAAATCCTCACAAAATCTGCTCAAGTGAATCATAACCAGACTGCAGCAGTATATAAAATCCAGCAAAGAATCTCTGCTGGCAACAATGTCCATACTATTAGAATCGCTATATTTAAATTTTAGAGTCTCCTTTAGAAATTTTCTGTCAATCCTGTAGCCGCTTCCCGTACAGGCAGCAGCTCCAAGCGGAAGACAGTCATTTAGCTCAAAAACCTCATAAAACTTATTTATGTCCCTTTTAAATTTTTCAAAAAAGGACAGCAGGTAATGCGACAGGAGCACAGGCTGGGCTTTTTGCAGATGTGTATATGCCGGCATTGCAAGGTTGATTTTCTTGCCTGCAAGTTCTATTAAATTTTTTTGTAAAAATATAATTTTGCTTATAATGCCTGCCAGCGCATCCTTAAGAAACAGTTTCTCGTCCAATACTGCCTGATCGTTTCTGCTTCTTCCGGTATGGATTTTTTCCGCAGTTTTTCCAATTGCTATGGCAAGCTCATTTTCTACAAGACTGTGGATATCCTCATAATTATCAACATCTCTTACTTCTTTTAGCTCTATCTTCTTTTTAACTTTTTCCAAGCCTGCAATTATTTTCTTCAACTCATCATCTGACAAGATGCCGATTTTGTTTAATCCAATTACATGGGCCGCCGTACCTGTAATATCATACAGGTAAAGTTTTTTATCTATGCTTATAGAAGACGTAAATTCCTCTACTGCTTTATCTGTACTTTTACTAATTCTGCCAGTCCATATCTTACTCATTTATTCTTCCTTTTTTGCCCAATAGTTCATATGGATACCCCCATATTTTTATAAAATTTTCCGAGTATTTGGG
>JAUVXY010000072.1 GCA_030603375.1 Actinomycetes bacterium
AACAATATGTCGTCTCTGAAAGAAGATGGCAGCAGATTAGAAAGTGGGGAGAAGAAACTGCGAGAGAATTAAAAATCAAAAACGAAGATGATGTAGAAAGAATAATCCATGAACATCGTGAAGAAAAAGCCAGAATTAAAAATAGTACTTGATACAAATATCTATATCTCTGCTACCTTAATTATTCCTAATCAAACTCTTTCTATAACTAGAGGCGATGAAGATGACAACAGGATACTTGAATGTGCTGTAGAAGGTAAAGTTCAATATATTATCTCTGGAGATAAACAGCACCTTTTACCTGTGAAAGAATATCAATGTATGAAAATCCTATCACCAGCCGAGTTTTTAATATAGATGGATTTATGAATTTTTCTATCCCCACCGCCTGATCCTTTTATGCCGCGCAGCATTTTATTTTCATAATCATCTATTAAATCTATTATTTTCTTTAGCTAGTTGTCCTGGAAATGAATTCCAGATACTATTTTCATAGTTTACACCTCCTTAAAATTCCTATCAAAGAAAGCATTGTGAATTGTTTCTCCATCTTTAAGTAATATAACACGTAAGTATTTTATGACAGTTACGGGCACTTATCTTTATATTCACCAGTTATTATAACATATAGCAGGTACTAAGCTCTGATGAATATAATAGCTAAAGTGGTTTCCCCCCGGGGTTATCACAAGAGACTGACTTTTTATTAAAAAACCTATGAGCTAAATATCAAACTCTCCTGCCCATAACATTTTTAAAAAAAGCTTCCAGGGTATTAATTTAATGTTGCCCACATCCCTTGCATATTTTTCCTGGCTTATGACTAAAAGATGCTTCACTTTTTCATCTTCCTGCAATACTTTAAGGCTCCTAAGTGCAATATCATGAACTGTCTTGCCTGCTTTTATTTCCAGAGCTACTTGTTTTTTCCCAAGGATAAAATCAACCTCATATCCGGTACTGGTTCTCCAGTAGGCTATATCAAGCTCTGGGTTGCGGTAAGCCTTATATGCTCGCAGCTCCATTAAAATAAAATGCTCGAAAGACTTTCCAAATTCTGGAGTTCCTTCTTTTGGCTGTCTTCTGGAAAGATAATTGCTTATTCCAATATCAAATAAATAAAATTTCTCTGCTTGTATTAATCTTCTGGTTTTGGACCTTTTCCAGGGAGAAACTCTAAAACCCAGCATGGTAGATTCGAGGATATCAAAATATGAACGAACAACTTTGCTGCTAACACCAGTTTCTCTTGCTACATTATTATAATTAAGCAGCTCTCCGGAAGTTAGTGCAGCTACTCTTAAAAATTCACTGAATTGGGGAATTTTTAGAATTTGTGCTTCCTGAGCAATTTCTTCTTTTAAATAGTCCGCAACATATGATCGAATTAAATCTAATGGTTTGGCAGATAAAAAATGTGGCGGTAGCATTCCTGAAACCATTATCTTTTCTAAATTAATATTCCCAACCTCCATACAAGAGAATGGTAAAAGTTGATATCGCAGGGCTCTTCCAGCTAAAAGATTAGCATGGCTCCTCCGCAATTTCCTTGCACTCGAACCGGTCAGCAGAAAAATTATTTTTTTGTTTTCAATCATCCAATGTACTTCATCCAGAAGCATTGGAATTTTTTGAATTTCATCAATAACAATTATTTTTTTTGTATTTTGGAATCTTTCTCTAAGCAAAGAGGGCCTTGAAGCATATTCTGCAAAAACATCTGTTTGCAGTAAATCTATAAGTATAATTTCTTCAGGCTTGAAATTATACTTTATCCAATGGCTTTTTCCTGTTCTTCTGGCACCCCAGAGAAAAGAAGAGTATCTGGTGTCAATATTTAAAAGTCTTTTAATATTTTGACTCATGTGGTAATTATATCTAGATAATATTACCTTGTAAAGCAAAATTATTAATAATTATAAACAGAGAAAGCGATCAATCTCTGCTTTAGAACCCTCCTGAACTTTCTTCTATAAATAATGTAACTCCATATTATTAAAGATTGCACCCCGTGTTTTTCTGCTAAAATACCCAGCTTTTTACCTGAACAAATAAAAACTATATCTCCCTGTTCAGCCTTTGGTTGCAATGCGGTAGCTAATTGTACAGAGTCAATATGGGTTACGCACCTTTGATCTATAAGATGCATTGCCTCAGTTAAAAATTTGATCTTTTGCCATAAAAAATAAAAAATCTTATTTAATTAAGCTAAAATTATGTTAAAATAATAATGTACAGGCTCAGGCTAAAGGTCAGTAAGTCCCTGGTAAGGGAAAAGACAAAATTAAAAATACTAATGGACGAATATTTTCCAGAATACGAAGGTCTATTTTGTGATATATCAGGGGCAACTTCAGAGCACCTAATAGATAACTATTTTCTTCCAGAGGTTGTAGCAAAGAAAATATCCTATCCCTTACAGGGAAAATTAAAACGATAAGCAAAGGCAGGATAGGTGCTTCTAAGGTACTAAAACTCATAGAATATGCCAGGGCCTCCATAGGGATAAACACAGGCTTAGACGTAGCAGTACTGGAAAAAACCTATATACTGGAAAATATTTCAAGCCTGAAGCTAAAGCTTGCCTGCTTAAATAAAAAACTAAAGTATTACCTGGACAAAATAGAGTGTTCGAAATATCTACTTAGCATACCGGGAGTGGGCGTGGTCACCACAGCTGGATTTTTAGGCGAGGCTGGAGATATCTCAAAATACAAAAGCGCAAAGGAGACAGTAAAGATGGCCGGGCTTAATCTTGTTGAAATATCCTCAGGAATAAAAAGGGGTAAAAAGAAGATATCAAATTGGTAATATTCAATTTTAATCAATATAGCTTTAATAAAGTTTCTGTTGCACCAACGGGGGTAAGGCATGTAAATTTCTATCTCTTATGCAGTATTTTTAGTATAAGGAGGTGAATATAAATGCAACTAGTTAAGAAAAAATCAACCATATTTACTTTAATCACTTTATTTGTAGTAGCAATGTGCTTTTCTTTTTTAGTTTTACCAGGTAAGGCTTATGGGTTTACAGCAGATTTTGAGTTTTATAATTTATATAATGAGGAAGGAACAGATACAGGTATAACAGAAGATTATTCATATAGCGTTACATACAGTGATTCAGACGATCACAGTACTCCAGACGGACTCCCCTACTATTTTGATTATACCATTAATGGGGAGGTGGAAGAGTATGTAGCTGACCAGTCGTATAGCCTTTATTTGGAATATTATGGGAAAGGCTGTGTAGAAAATGCAGAAGAAGATGACTTGGGTTATTATGAATACTCAGATTCAGGTCACGATACTTATACTTATACGATAGGTGGTACAGACTATACCCAAGATTATGACTGGAGTATAGAAGGTTGGTGGGAAATAACCCGTCCAGCAAGAGTAAACGAAATGGCCTGTTACCAGGTAAATCTAACCGAAGATAATAAATTTGAACTGGTATTTTGGTACGAGTATGCAAATAACAACTGGGTAACTATTTTTGATACCAATGGAAACCTGGTATATAGAAAGGATTTTTCTTATGGCCGCCCTACAGTAGTAGTAGACTTGCCTAATGGTACTTATACTGTTAAAACATTCCACGAGGAGGGAAAAATACTACAGGAATTTACCATAGGAAAATCATAAAGCGTTACTTTTACTAAACTGTATGTCTTGCCCCTGTTAAAGATAGCGGTTATCTGGTTTTAAAGGCACTGATCTAAATTTGGTATTAGAAAGTTGCTATGAATTAAAAGAACCCGGTGATAAAAAGCAAATATTTTTGTTTTTTGATGAAATCCAGAATGTGGCAGGCTGGGAGAAATTTTTAAATAGATTAAGGGAAAATAAAAATTACAAAATATTTATATCAGGACCAAATGCTACTTTATTGTCAAAAGAAGTATCTACTCATTTAATCGGGCGAAATATCCTTATTAATTTATATCCATTTTCCTTTAGAGAATATATATGGGCAAAGGGTATGTCTATAGGGAAAAACGATATATACACCCTTGGTAAAAAGTCCAGGCTTGTAAAGTTATTTGATGAATATATAAGAATTGGTGGAATTGGTGAAAGAGGATTACTGTTGGTATGAAATCCTGATTTTATCAATTCTATTAAATAGACTTTTGTTAGATTCCTATTATTGTTCTTACTAATAGTAGAGTTTTTATTAGGGAAAACGTATATTGTGAAAATATGAATTATAGAAATATAATAAGAAGATTAACATCCACAGGAGGAAGCCTTTCCGGAAAAACTGCAAGGGGCACATTCTGGGTTTTTACTTTAAGGATAACAGACAGTCTCTTTAGATTAATAAGAGTAATTGTTTTAGCGAGACTTCTTTCACCCAATGATTTTGGAATATTTGGCATTGCTCTTCTGGTCATATCCATTCTTGGTGCATTTTCTCAGACAGGCCATTCACAGGCTCTTATTCAAAAGAAAGAACAGGTTAAATCCTATTTTGATGTCGTCTGGACAATAGGACTCGTCAGGGGTTTTGTAATTGCAGTTATAGTATTTTCTTTAGCCAGGCCCGCTGCAGTTTTTTTTGCTGCACCTGATGCTGAGCAAATTTTAAGAGTTATTGGATTTTCCGTTATTATCCGGAGTTTTAATAATATTGCAATATTATATTTTCAAAAGGAACTCGAGTTTCATAAGTTTTTTAAATATCAGTTTTTAGGGACCGTTGTTGATTTTACAGTCGTTGTTACTGCAGCAATTCTTTTAAGGAGTGTCTGGGCTCTTGTTTTCGGACTTTTAGCAGGAAATATAACAAGATGTATAATGTCTTATATAATTGAACCATATAGACCAAAATTAAAATTTATCAGAAGCCAGGCAAAGGAACTTTTTAGTTTTGGTAAATGGGTCCTCGGTTCCACTATTCTAATATTCCTGATTACCCAGGGCGATGATATTTTTGCTGGAAAATTGCTTGGGGCTACAATGCTTGGATTTTATCAGATTGCCTACAGGATCTCAAATATGCCGACAACAGAGACTTCCCATGTGATCTCCAGGGTGAGCTTTCCATTATATTCAAAATTGCAGGACAATCTCTCCAGGCTAAAAGATGCATATCTAAAAGTCCTTCAACTGGTTACATTAATATCTTTTCCAATGGCAGGTTTAATTTTTATATTAGCTCCTGAGTTTACAAGGTTATTTTTAGGTGAAAGATGGATGCCTGCTGTACCAGCAATTCAAGTACTGGTTTTTGCTGGATTAGTAAGATCACTGATAACTATGACAATTCCACTTTTCCGGGCTATCGGAAGACCAAAAATAGAAACCAGATGGCAGGTAATCAGATTATTTGTATTAATTGTATTGATTTATCCACTTACAATTACATATGGAATACTGGGAACATCTATCTCTGTACTCCTGAGTGCTTTTATTTCGAGCATAGGATTTTGTTTTGAAGCTATTAGAATTACTAAGTGTGGAATTAAAAGTTTCAGCAAGCTGCTGGTATTACCCCTGTTAAATGGAATGATTATGGCACTATGCATATATGTCTTAAAATTCTATATTGATGCAGCCACGTTCCAAGGCTTTATTGCTCTAATAGGCATCAGTATTATAATCTTTTTTGGGATAAATTATTTGTTTGACAGATACCTAAATTACAGAATAGGAATACTCATAAAAGAAGGTCTGCGCTCTTTTGTAAGTTAAGCTCTTGCTTAATTGTATAAAAATTTTAAAATTTTTTACCAATATGTCTATTTTTGTTATACATTTTTTATAATTTTATGATATATTAATTTTAGTATAATTATTATCCTCTAATATCAATGGAATGTTAATATTAAAGGCTGAGGGTAGCAGTGTTAACACTGTCAAAGGAGAAAAAACATGGAAAAGGATGAAAGAAAAGATTATCAAAAACCAGAACTTACCGAGCATGAGAATTTGGATGAAGTGACAAAAGGTAATGGTCCCGGACCTTCTGAACAATTGTAATAATTTTAACTACTGCAAGGAGAAAAAACATGGAAAAGAATGAAAGAAAAGAATATCAAAAACCAGAACTTATCGAGCATGAGAATTTGAATGAAGTAACAAAAGGCGTCCCCAATGGAAATTCGAATAATGTAGGTTAATGTTACTTGTTTAGTAAATATTTTGACCAGGCTATTTTAAAAAGGGCGGGTAATGAATTTGTTTTAAGCAGTGCCATTTTGTGATATCTATTATTGAATGGCTTGTATGTTTCTTTATACCATTTAATTTTTTCTTCTCTATCTATATTGCTGAAGATTTCTTTCTTAAAATATTTTTCTATATTATTACGGTTCCAGGCATTATTTTCAAAAAATTTACTGCCTGACTCTTCAAAAAGTGCAGTGCCCGGATAAATCTTTAGCGGGTGCAATGAAAATGTATGCGGCTTGAATTTTTTTATCCAGGCCAGTGTATTGTTAAGATCGGATATTTTTTCACCCTCAAACCCGGTCATAAAATAAGAATGGGCCCTTATTTTATGTTTCCTGCAAAGCGCCAGAGCATTCTCATTCGAAGCTACAGTGGCATTTTTATTCATGCTTTTCAAATCACGGTCTTTTATAGATTCCATACCAAATTCTATTTTCACACATCCTGCTTTAGATAATAGTCTCAATATATCATTATTTATCCCTGGTGTTCCTGCCTGAATAGCCCATTTGATCTTTTTATGCAGGTTTCGATTAATTATTTTTTTACATATATCTTCTGCATGAGAATGCGAAGATAAGAAATTATTGTCATGAAAATATATTCCTTCAACCTTGTAATCAATAATGAGTTTCTCAATACTGGCAGCAACATAATCTGCTGAATGAAAACGGACACCCTTTCCAAAACTTAATGACTCTGCGCAGAACTTGCAGTTGTTTGGGCATCCGCGCGAAGATAGGACACAGGCTGTTCTTAGATGAAAACCGCGCAGGGTGCCTCTATTTGCTTTTGTATAATACTGCATATCGAATATTTTATATTCCGGAAAAGGAAGTTTATCCAAATCCTTGATCTGAGAATTTAGAAAAGT
>JAUVXY010000052.1 GCA_030603375.1 Actinomycetes bacterium
TCTTGTAGACATTCCGCCTATGTCAATTATTTGCGCCCCCTGCCTTACTATTTCATCTATCCTGCTGCAGGCTTTGCTCTTCTCAAAATAATGGCCGCCGTCATAAAAAGAGTCAGGCGTCACATTCAATACACCCATTACGAGCACTTCGCTGTTTAAGTCAAACTCTCTATCTGCAATTTTCAATATTTTTTTCTTTTCTATTCTATCCAATCTATTAACATAGCTGCTTAAATCATCAGATAATTTCTTTAAGCCAAATGGCTGCATCTTTATTTTTTTTATCAGACTTTTTATGCTTTCTCCTGTTGCCAGTATAATAACATCCGTTTTCCCCTCGGTACTGCACAAAATTTCCCTTGAAGTAACAACATCGCCCCCTCTGGAAAGCATCTCCTGCTTTAATATATTGGCAGCTATCAAGCTTATGCCCTTAACTTTTAAAGCAAGTGGCAGAGTTTTATTTATCATTATATTGCAGCCTGCTGCATCTGCGCCTATTTTTTTAAATTCAGCAAATCCTTCTTTCCTTGTCCCTATGCTTAATGCTCTCACCCTATAATTCATTTTACCTTTTATTTATCCTTTAATTAAAGCCATCGCTTCAGCTCTTGAAGCAGGATTTTTTCTAAAAAGCCCTCTTACAGCAGAAGTTACAGTCATGGTATTTGGTTTTTTAACCCCTCTCATGCTCATGCATAGATGCTCAGCTTCAACAACAACCATGACCCCTCTGGGTTCAATCTTCTTCATAATTGTATCTGCGACTATGGTAGTCAGCCTCTCTTGAACCTGTGGTCTTTTTGCAACTATTTCAAAAACCCTTGTAAGCTTGCTGAGACCTACAATCTTGCCTGTTTTGTTGGGAACATACGCTATATGGGCTTTGCCAATAAAAGGGACAAGATGATGCTCGCATACAGAATAAAAATGAATATCTTTTACAATGATAATTTCATCATGGTTCTCATCAAACATTGGGCCAAGTGCATCTGCTGGATCCTTCCCCATCCCGCTGAATATTTCTTCATACATTGCAGCAACTCTTTTTGGAGTTTTGATAATACCTTCCCTGTTTAAATCTTCCCCTATTCCCTTAAGTATCATCCTTACGCCATCTTCAATCATTTTTTTATCCATCAGTAAAACTCCTGATCTAAATTTATATTTAAATATAAAAATTAATTATACCACTTTATCACAATAGCATTTACTCCAAAATAGCACTTACCGGTACCAGGTGAAAATAAGATTTAAACTGATTGCCAGAAACTAATTACATTTTTAGAGCTGGAATATCGCCTTATAAAGCTTCCTGTTTAACATCAGATCCAACCCTGTTTTAAAATCTGATAAATTCATCACTTCGGATATAAGAGGAGAAACATTTATTTTTTTGTTTATAATAATATCATAAGCTTTTTTTAGCGTCTCAGGAGTAGCCGAATATGTACTTTTAATTGTTGCCTCCCTTTTGTACAACTTCTCAAAATTTATTGGAATATAGCTATCTTTGCCCGAAACACCAAAAATATTTATACATCCGCCATCCCGGATATATGATAACGCATCACTAAGTGTATATTTGTTAGTAACAGTAAGCACAGCAGTATCAATACCTATATCAGTTATTTTTCTGATACTTGATAAAATATCTGATTTTGAAGGGTTAACTATATGATAAGCTCCTAGTTTCTTTGCAAGACTAAGTCTTTTATCATCAATATCAACAGCTACAGCTTTGCAGTTAAAAAGTCTGATAAGCTGCACGAATAATATACCCATCGCGCCTGCCCCAACTACGCTAAAAACGTCTCCTTTTCTAAATTTAACCCTCTCCATTGCTCTTATGCAGCAAGCAAGCGGTTCAATAAATATGGCTTCTCTTATGTCCTGATTCTCTGAAAGTTTAAAAGTGGTATGTTCTATGTGTTCTGCCGATAATCTTATAAACTGGCTGAATGCTCCGGGATAAATATTGGTTTCCTTAAAGTGCCTGCACATAGAATAGTTGCCGTGTTTGCAGTAGTGACATTTGTAGCATGGTATATGATGAGCTGCAACAACAATATCTCCTACATTAAATTTAGATACATTTTTACCTTTTTCTACTACCCTGCCTACAAATTCATGCCCATATACTGCAGGTTTTTTATTACTGGCATCAAATATCTTTATAATATCAGACCCACAGAGCCCGGTATATATCATCTCTACAAGCATGTCGCTATCTGAGAGGCCTGGTTTATCAATATCTTCTATCTTAAATGTATTTTGGTTGTAGCAAAGCAGTGCCTTCATAGTGATAGATTTAAGTAGTGATATTATATTTTATGCCTTTTTGCAAACCTATAAGCTCCAAAGCATCTACCACTTTTTCCAGCGGCATGTCAGCCGTTATAAATCCAGCTGAATTTATTTGTCCTGACGCAATCAGCTTAAAAGCTTTTTTGACATAATAAGGCGTGTGGTGATATACACCTTTTATAGTAAGCTCACAGTAATGAATAAGCCCGGTATCTATGTTTATTGAAGTGCCGGATTTGCACCCGCCAAAGAGATTTATAGTTGCCCCTTTCCTGCCCATAAGTACCGTTGTCTCCCAAACTTTCGGAAAGCCAGTTGCATCAATTGCAACATCTACTCCTTTGCCTCCTTCGGTTAGGTCTTTGGCTGCCTGTACCTGATCGGATACCTCGGATGCATTAATAGTAAAGTCAGCTCCAAAGTTCTTGGCGCAGGCAAGTCTCTCGCTGGATAAATCTGCAGATATAACAACTGCACCCTTTAGTTTTGCCAGAGCTACAAACATAAGGCCAATAGGCCCCGCGCCATTAACAGCTACCACGTCTCCCGCTTCAATGTTTGACTCCTCTATTCCATGTACCACGCATGCCAGTGGTTCCAACAGAGCTGCTTCTTTATATTCAACGCCATCCGGTATTTTATATGTATTTATTTTTAGAATGCTTGATGGTATTTTTATATATTCTGCATATGCCCCATTATTATATACGATATTTTCACACATGGAATACCGCTCTAATTTACAGTAGTAACACTTAAAACAGGGCGCGCTGTTGACAGCAACGACCCTGTCTCCTACTTTGAAATTATCTACATTTTTCCCTATCTCTGCAATATCTCCCGCCCACTCATGGCCGAATACCGATCCTTCCTCTATCATGGTTGGATGGCCTCTTTTGTAAGTTTTTAGATCTGAGCCGCAAGTGAGAGCGCTTCTTATTTTAACCAGTGCTTCGCCATCATTTATTTTCGGTATGTCTGTAGTTGAATATCTTACATCTTCAGCCCCATAAAAAAGCTGGGCCTTCATTTTACCTTTCATTTCTGCCCTTCATATTTACCGCACAAACAATTTTAACAAAAGATACTCCATTAGAATTAGTAAGCCAAGTTAACGGTCCTGTGAAAATATTATTTTTTAGCAGCTTTCTTAGAAACTTTTATTTTCTCGGATTTTCTGGCTCTTGTTTTAACAGGTTTCTTTTCCAGTTCTGGTTTCGATAGCTTAATACTTTTTTTACTCTTAACCTTGCTAAGTATTTTAGTTACTTCTTCCCGGCTTAAAGTCTCTTTTTTTATCAGTTTATCAGCAAGCTTGGCCAGCGAACTCTTATTTTCTGTAAGTATTTCTTTTGCCTTTTTATAACAATCCTCTATAATTTTATGAACTTCTTCATCTATTTCAGCAGCTGTCTTATCGCTATAATGAGGCCTGGAAACAATTTCTTTGCCTAAAAATATTTCGTCCTCCCCGCTCTTAAAAGTAATTGGCCCCAGCTTTGGGCTCATGCCAAATTCAGTAACCATCCTTCTTGCTATTTTTGTAGATCTTTCCAGGTCATTTTGGGCTCCTGATGTAACGTCTTCAAAAGTCATCTCTTCACTTACTCTCCCGCCCAAAAGCTGCGTGACATTGTCCAAAAGCTCATTTTTAGATTTTAAATATCTGTCCTCTTCTGGAAGGGTGATGACATATCCTAATGATCTACCCCTTGAAATAATAGATATTTTGTGGATCGGGTCAGTATGAGGCAAAGCATATGAAAGAAGTGCATGCCCGGATTCATGATAAGCAATTACTTTTTTCTCATCTTCTGATATCACTCTGGTCTTTTTCTCTGGTCCTGCTATAATCCTTTCCACAGCTTCTTCTATTTCAGATCTACTTATTTTCTTCTTGTTATACCTTGCAGCCAGAAGAGAAGCTTCGTTAAAAAGATTTGCCAGATCAGCACCTGTAAACCCCGGTGTTTGCTTGGCAATAGTTTTTAAATTTACATTTTTAGTAAGAGGTTTCCCTTTGGCATGTATTTCCAGTATTTTTTCCCGCCCCAGCAGATCGGGCCTGTCTACAACTATCTGCCTGTCAAATCTTCCCGGTCTTAAAAGCGCAGGATCCAGAATGTCAGGCCTGTTGGTAGCAGCTATCAAAATTACAGTGTTGTCTATATCAAATCCATCCATTTCCACAAGCAGCTGATTTAATGTTTGTTCCCTTTCATCATGGCCCCCGCCAAGCCCTGCTCCTCTATGTCTTCCAACAGCATCTATTTCATCCATAAATATAATTGATGGCTGACTGGCTTTAGCCTGCGCAAAAAGGTCCCTTACTCTTGATGCTCCAACTCCAACAAACATCTCTACAAATTCTGAACCGCTAATACTAAAGAAGGGCACGCCAGCCTCTCCTGCTACTGCCCTTGCCAGAAGTGTCTTGCCTGTGCCAGGCGGACCATAAAGCAGAACACCTTTTGGAATCTTTGCACCCATTGCTTTGAATTTTTTAGGCTTTTCTAAAAATTCCTCTATTTCCATTAACTCTTCCACTGCTTCATCAACACCGGCCACATCTTTAAAAGTAACCCTGTCTTTTCCTTTATTGGCCAGTCTTGCTTTACTCTTGCCAAACTGCAGAACTTTGGACCCGCCGCCCTGAAGCTGGTTCATCATAAAGAAAATTAATCCAAACATTATTAGAAAAGGTAAGGCGCCAATCAGTATTTGTATCCAGACAGATTGCTGCTGATTGTCTACTTTAAACGGTATTTCCTCATCCAATAAAATCTGGGTAACATCATAATTTTCTAAGAATAAAACTTTAAAATTAGTTCCGTCTTTAAGTTCTCCGTTTATTATTTTGTCTTCTCCCTTAACAATCAAAGGGGTAGAAGTGTTGATCTCATTATTTTTAACTTTTTCAACAAATTCATTTAAAGTAAATTCCTGTATCGGGGGAGACAAAAAAAGAGGATTCCTAAAAATAAAAAACATTACAACTATCAATAATACTAACAGCGCTATGTTTTTAAAATTTTTACTATTTTTAAAATTTTTATTGTTTTTAAAATTTTTATTATCCAAATTAAAACAGCTCCTTTATTAATGCTTCATCATTTCCCAACAACTAAAACAAATATTCACACATGAATTATACTATATATTATTATAATAAAATAGAAAAATGAAGGCATTATTCTGCAGTTTCTTCGTGTTTTACTTTGGATTTTAGTTAATCTAACATTTTTTGATATTCATTACTAAAGTAACCCGCGCAGGCTAAATTAGCTATCCATATATTCTACCTATCTCCTCTTTTGCTATTCTTACCCAATTTATTACATTTCCCGGATTTCTGCCTAAGGTATTATTATCTTTCATCAATAGCTCAACCACACATCCTTTGCTGGCTTCTAAAGCCTTCCTTATTTCACTCCTTACCAATTCTTTATTCATTACCGGTTCAGCCAAAGGTGTTGGTGAGAGTTTAGCAGAATATATGTAATTATCCTCCAAATATTCAGCCATTTTCTCCAGGTTTGCCCACGGAGATACTGACACCCTGCGCAAATTTGGAGCATTTTTTATAATATTCCACCTTGGATCCATAGGTTCACAGCATCCATAGCAGTTAAGGCCAAAACGCTTGAGAATAGGAAGCTGGTACGGAAAAATAAACTCTTCAAACATCTTAGGTGATATGCCTATAGTTTCCTGGCTATCACAAAATCCCCACATATCTATAGTTCTAACTTTTGATTGATTAAAACCTTTTGCTGGCAGTTCTCTGGTATATCCAAATCCTCCGGATCCCACATAAGATTCGTTATTAAGAGAGAGCAATCCATTATCTTCCAGAAAATCTAATTTTTTTAGAGTTCCTTCGCTAATAATCTTCATTATGCTATGTACAAAATCAGGTTTATCCATCATATCAAGCATCACAGCATCCATTCCCCTAAGTGTAACAAGAATAAAAGTCAAACCCAGCGTCCACCACCAAATTCCTCTCAATCTTACTTTTAATATATCTCTGAATGCATCATTTGCAACTTCTAATGTTCTATTCGTAGTTTCATAGTCAACGTTTATAGCAGGGAATTTTATTTTATCTATATCGCTATATTTTTTTATAGGAGCATCCCATACATATGAACCTCCATCTGTGCCACCATACATTTTTGGTCTAACACCCCAAGCGCTTTCATCATAAGTGTACCCAACCTCAAAATATTGTTCAATTACTTTATCATCAAGAATTGACTCGCCCCAAAAAATTTCTTTTCTTAAAACCATTTCCCATTTTATCGCAAGTTCTCCGGTGCACTTCAGCTGATTTTCTGTTATTATTTCATTCCAACCATTTTCAGGATCACAAAAAACAACCGGCCGAACTGGTTTTAGACAGTCGTGGTCATACCATAACTGTCTTTTCTCTTTTTCTACAGGTCTTGCAGACAATTCTGCTACTTTTGCAGCCAGGCTCCGCAATATTTTCTTATCTTTTTCAGAGACGTATACCTTACCTTTTCCACCTGCATTAAAAACAGGAGTGCTTCCATAATCTGAAACACTCCATATTCCTGTAGCATTATGCACTATATCTGTGCCTACATTATCTGCCAATTAAGTCTGCCTCCATCCTTTTAATTTTCAACTTTTAGATATTCTTTTTCTTCCTTTATTTTCTCATCTATTCTTTCTCTGTCTATGGGATACTTGCCATATTTTCTACCGAGCTCAAACAGCCTCAATACATTTTCAGGAGGCATGTTTGCCTGTATGTTATGTCCTGAAGAGAAAATATATCCTCCTCCAGGTGCCAGATCTTTTATTCTCTTTAACGTATCAATGGTTAGAGTATGTATATCTTTATGAAATACTCCCTGGTTATTGGTTCCGCCATGGAAACATATTCTTTTGCCATAATTTAGTTTTAGTTTATCTGTATCATTTCCCTTTGCATTTGCCTGAACCGGGTGTACTATATCAACGCCCATTTCCAATAAATCTTCAATGCACCAGTATACAGATCCACAAGTATGGTAGCAGCATTTAGCATCTGTCCTGGATTTGATAAAGCTAATCATTTTTTTGAATCTTGGAACAACTTCTTTTCTAAAATATGCTGGTGAGATTAGTGGACCTTCCTGCACCCCCCAATCATCGCCTATCCAGAAAACATCAATATACTGGCCAATTTCACTATAAAATCCTTCAAAAAAGCCTATATTCCAATCCACTATCTTATCCATAAGATATCTGGCAATCTTTGGTTCTGCGTAAAGGTCTGCCATAAAAACTTCCAACCCTCTAAGACACCAGGCAAAGTAAAATAAAGAGTTAACAGGTCCTGCCCATACGGAATATTCAGTGTTGTTGCAAAGGTTTTCTGCTTTTTTTCCGATCCCTTTAAATCTTGATGGATCTCCAGGATCCGGGAGTTTGAATGCCCTTATCTCATCCAGTGTTTTTTCTTTAAGCGGTGCATAATATACATCTGCATAATAGCCTACTTTTCTATAGACAGTGCCAAATTCATCCGCAAATGTGCCGTCAGGATTTTCAATAAATTTGTAGTCTGCAGGTGGATTGGGATAAATATATCTAGTATCTATACCCAATATATTCTTCACTTCATCTTTAACTTCAGCCAGCCTCTGCACAGGGTCATATATTCTTATTTCATCTTCTATGTTTAAATATTTTAACAAGTCTCTGTATGCTGCTTCATGCATCCCTGATACAAACCCGTTGTTATCTATTGGCAGCCCATCAGGCTCATTATATGCCAAAGCAGATGTTACTCTATCCCTGGAATTCATTTTAATCTACTCCCATTATTTGAAATTCGCAAAAATCTGAATTATATTAATTCCTGCCTTCTTTTTTCTACGAACACATCCAACAAAGCAGCTACCAGTATGATTAACCCAAATGCCATATAGGTCCATTCATATGCAAGTCTTGCTACTATTAGAGCATTCTCTATAACTACGATTACAAGCGCACCAAAAAAAATCCCAATCATATTTCCTCTTCCTCCTCTGAGGGAGGTTCCTCCTACAACTGCACCAGCCATTGCCTTGAGTTCCCATCCGGTCCCTATCCTGGAGGAATATGCCGCAGATCTAGTTGTTAATATAACAGCTGAAAATGCGCACAGCAGCCCTACTATGATAAAACATGTTATTTTAACCATATCAGTATTTATACACATAGACCTTGCTGCATTTTCATTGTCACCAGTTGAAAATATCCAGTTTCCAAATTTGTTTTTATGCAGCAATAACCCAAAAATTATAGCAAAAACTATAAACCAGACAGCCTGCACCGGAAAAAAATTCCCTATCCTTCCAGTGGTAACAGCAGTAAAAAACTTGTAGTCTGATACAACTGCCGCCCTCATTGTCCCACCAGAAATCATAAGAGTTAATCCTCTCCAGAACATCATTGTGCCCAGGGTAACTACAAATGATAAAACCTTCGTTTTTACAGTTATTAGCCCATTGATTAACCCGGTTACTACTCCGCAGGCAAGCGTAATAATAGCAGCAAGGAGCGGGTGCAGGCCTATCTCAAATAACCATACAAATACAAAAGAGCAAAAAGCTAATACTGACCCTATAGAGAGATCAAACTCGCCTGCAATCATCAACAAACCAATTCCAAGAACTATAATCGCAAACTCAGAACCATAGGACAATAGAGTCTTCATATTAGACATACGGATGAAATTATGCCCCGGGGAAAATATTGCAAGTCCAACTACCAAAATAATTAATATAGCCAGGACGCCCATTGCCCTGAAATTTAAAAAAGAACTAAAGCGACTGCTGTTCCCTTTTATCTTATTCAAGAATCTACCTCCATACAAACAATACTATTTTCCTAATGTTCCTCTTACGATAATTTCCGATAATTTATCTATTGTTGTATCTTTTTTTTCTATATCCACTAATTTTTCTCCATGTGATAAAACTACGATCCTGTCAGCTATAGTAAAAATCTGATTTAGGTTATGGGTTATAAAAATTACAGATATATCTTTTCTCTTTAATTCTCTGACAAATTCTAATACCTCCCGAACCTCTTTCACGGAAAGTGCAATAGTTGGTTCATCAAGTATCACTAACTTTGCCTTAAAGTGGAGTGCACGGGCTATCGCTACTCCCTGTCTTTCCCCGCCTGAAAGCGTTGCTATCGGAATATCAGGAGACCTGAGTTTCAGCCCTATGCTTCTCAGCGCACCCATACTTTCATCATTCATAACATCTTTTCTTAGAAAACCT
>JAUVXY010000027.1 GCA_030603375.1 Actinomycetes bacterium
TTAAGCTTTTTGTTAACTCTGCTGCTTCAGCTGGAGTCATATCTCCAACATCCGGACTTATTTTTGTAAGATGAAGACATATTGCATCAGCACCAAATTCCTCAATGCATTTTCTAGCCCATGCTATTGGGTCGTCCACAACATCTGTATAATAATTTAAGAGGAAATCAGGCCATTTTTCAGGTTTTCTATCATAAATGCTCATTGCTACAATTGGTCTGTTTTCAATTTTTCCTTCAAAACTGTAAAATGGCATGGCTTCTTCGCCACCAATAATGGTTTCTGATTTTTCTTTTCCGAGGGTTGTTGCATTGATTTTGCCAGTATACTCATCTTTCGGTACCTGGAAGCTCATTGTATACATCCTTTTTAGATTGTTGCTATATAACGATAACTACAACTATGTAACAATAGCTACTTTCTATACATTTTAGCATTTTATTTAAGGAACGTCATGAACTTTTTGAAAAAAGTTATAACTGCTGCTTGATGGACCGATTAAGCAAGGAAATAATTAAGATTAATAAAAATTTTTATGTAAGAAGATTTTTCATTTTTATTGCAAGCGGATAAATGAAGAAGTTTTTTCGATCTTATATATTGAGTTTTTTTAATAAATCTTTTGTTTGTAATAGTGAGATACTATCTGAAGGGAGATCAAAAATTGTCTTACCGTCAAGCTCAAGATTAATTATTTCTTTATCTGTATTAATTATTGATAAAATCTTAAATTTTTGCTCATTTATATAATTCAATAATCTTGGATCCAGTTCTTTATCTACCCTGTTCAATATTAAAAATACTTCTTGAGCATTTATGTTTAGTTCTTTTGTTAAGTCCCTTAACCTTGCAGCTGTAAGTACACCTCTTGGTGTTGGGTCTGATATTATTAATAAATACTTGATATCGTGAGTGGTTTTACGGCTTAAGTGTTCCATCCCTGCTTCATTATCCATAACAACATAATGGTAACTATCCTGAAGCATATCAATATATTTCTTGAAAAGATTATTAGCGGCACAGTAGCATCCTGGCCCCTCGCCTCTGCCCATAATCAGCAAATCAAACCCATTTTCCTCTATTACTGACTGGTGAATATTTATTTCAACCATCTGATCCTTATACATGCCAGATGAAATTACTGCACCTTTTTTCTTGAAATCCTCCACAAGCTGACCTATGGTACTTTTTATACGAACTCCAAGCAATTCATTTAAATTTGAATTAGGGTCAGCATCAAGTGCAAGAACAGCTCCATCTTTCTTGTCTACAAGATTCCTAATCAGTAATGCACATATTGTCGTTTTGCCAGTTCCACCTTTTCCAGCAACTGCTATATTTGTTTTCATCTTTTAGATTACCTTAAAAATCAATTTATAGCTAAAAAGAACATTACAGCTAGTGTGAGTAGAAAAATGTCTCAGCTGTAGGAAATTCTCTTAAATCTGTATAGGGCAAAAACAAGCCTGCAATAAACCTGTCCATAAATTTGTTATTTACACTAAGCTCCAGATAGGTTATTTTATTTGCTATTTCATCAGATTGTTTAAATTTGTTTTCTGACAGCAAACATAGATATGCACCCATAATTGATGTATTCCCAAGAAAAGAATATTTTTTTATATCTATATCTGGCAGCATTCCAATAATTATTGCGCTCTGAATATTTATATTCTTTCCAAGACCTCCAGCTATAAAAACTTTGTCAATATCATTAACTTTTAAGTCAACCTCTTCAATAAGTGTTTTGATACCTGCATAGACAGCAGCCTTTGCTCTTATCATATTGTCAATATCCACTTCATTTATATAGATATCTTCTCCAGTCGCACTATTTTTACGGTCAACAATAATGTACCGGTATTCATTATCTATGCATTTTAAGTAAGGATTGCTTATATCTTTATTTAATTTACCTCTTCTATCTATGACACCTTTTAAATACAGCTCACTTATTAGATCAATCAATCCTGAACCACAAATTCCCACAGGTTTTTCTTCTCCAACTACACCAATGTAACATTTATAACTATTTTGGTCTATTACAACCTTTTCAATAGCTCCACCAATAGCTCTTATTCCACATTTTACACCTCCACCTTCAAAGGCTGGTCCTGCCGAGCACGAACAACCAATCATCCAATCACGATTTCCCATTACAAGTTCTCCGTTGGTGCCCAAATCAAGGAATAGAGTTAATTTTTCTCTATTTGTCATATTTATTGCTAAAACACCTGCTGTTATGTCTCCCCCCAGATAACTGGCTACTCCTTCAATGCTATAAACCACAGCATCTTTAATATATTTTAATCCAAGCCCGGAAGTGGTTGTACTTGAAAACTTATTAGTGACTGTAACATAAGGTGCTTCTCTTATATACTTTGGTGAAACACCATAAAAAATATGAATCATAATAGAATTTCCTGACACCATTATTGCTGCAACATCTTCTCCTTCGATATTTAAGTCCGAAAGAAGCTTTGCAATCATATTATTTATGGAATTGACTACAATTTCTCTAAGTCTGTTTAAACCATTGTTTTTTATTGAATATACAATCCTGCTGATTACATCTTCCCCAAATTTTATCTGTGAATTATATTCTGAAGTAGATCCAATTACTCTTCCGGTTATCATGCTGATAAGATACATAGTTAATGTAGTTGTCCCTATATCCAGTGCAATACCATAACAATTCTTTTCATTGTTGCCTGGTTGAATATTCGTTAAAGTTCCAGTGCTTTTATCTATTGCAATCGTCACTTCCCAGTTGCCCTCTCTTAAAATATAGGGAAGTTTCCTAATAATACTTATTGGAAAATGTACATTATTTAAATTGAGATTTTCTCTTAGACTTCTTTCGACTCTATACAGATCACTTGGATTACGATCTAGTGTGGGTTTTTCCACGTTTATTTTCTTTTTTATTATACATGGATTTATTTCAACTTCTGCCAGTTCATTTTTGTCTATACCGCTGTAAACCTTATCCCTGCCTTTTCCAAATTTCCCCTCCTCAATTTTTGCTTTTACTTTTCTACTTTCTGGAATAAGTACTACGATGTCGCTTACAACCTTGCTAAGGCATGATAGAACAAAACCTTCTTTTTTTTTCTTTTCACTAATAAATTTACTCTTTTCTGAATAGACTTTCCCGCTTATAACCTGAACCTTACATCGCCCGCATGTTCCAACGCCGCCACAAGACGATTCAATATCAATTCCACAATCAAGTATTGCCTGTTTTAGATTATAACCCTCAGGTACTTTAATAATTTTTTTACTGGGAAGAAATTTAACTGAAAAATTTTTTTTGTCAGTCATTACTTAAAACCTAAATATTTGGTTTGTATTTCGGTCAAAGCTTTTTTAACCTTTGGTTTCCAAAAATTATAATACATACAATGCCATAAATCAAAAAGGACAATAAAGGTTAAATCCATGGTTTATGGCATTTGTGCAGCCATTCAAGATAATTTAAATAATCTTAGAAATAGAATTTCTGAAAAAGAATCCAGACTGTTTAATTAAATTAAAGTTTCTTTTATAATTCTCCCGGTGAGTAATTTTAACAATTTGAGCCCAGGAAATAATACTAAAATTTGTGATAAAATAAATAAAAACAAAAATGTTTAGATTATGAACGATATTAAACCAGACAGTAACGAAAATTTTAATAAAAATTATGAGCTTTTTGAAAGAAATTATGAAATTTCTTTTTCAAAACTAGCAAGTAAAAATCTGGAAGAAGTCGCAGAAAATGCAGGAGCTAAAATTTTAAACAGGCAAAAATTATTGCTTTACTTTTTTAATGAACCAATAGTTTTAGATATTGATAAAAAAAAAGTTTACATTTCTTCAGACAAGCATACAAATAATACTTTCAATATTGACAATATTAAAGATTTTAACGAAATAAAAACTTTTCTTGACCTTAACCTAAAGAAATTTAACCAGCTTGATTTATTTTCTTCTTCAATTATCCTTCATTATCTTTTGACTGCAGACGGGACACCTTTGTCTGGTGAGTGGATCCTATACAGAGAGCTTCCTGATGGTCTTTTTTATTCCACCACCATACCAGCAGTGTTGGAACCTGTTGCAATTAAGTATGGAAACAGTAGAGAAAAATTCTTTGAAAGAATTTTTGAACTTGGCGGGCAGAAATGCAAAATTTTTAAATTTTCTGGTTTGCTTTATCCGTTTAAAAAATTTCCGATATTATTTATTCTTGAAGAAAAAGACAAAGAATTTGATGCCGGCATAAGAGCTCTATTCGATAAAAGTGCCTCGCACTATTTAAAATCAGATATTATAAAAACTCTTCTGGTTTATACTGTCAAAAAGCTATGATTTATGTCATTTAAAAATCAAAAACGGGCTAAATATTTTATCACTTTGAAGAAAAATTAAATGTAATTACAAATAGATAATGATAAAATTACGTGCAAGAAGATATTTATCTGATAGCTTAAATAATAATAAGTTTAGAATTAATCTGGAGGGTGCAACAATGTTTAAGGTTCTGGATGTTAAAACTTCCCACAGAGTAGAAATGATAGATATTACTTTAAAAATCAACAGCCTTCTCCTGGAGTCCGGCATTAAGGGTGGAGCCTGTCTTTTATTTGTGCCTCACACAACCGCAGGTGTTACTATTAATGAAAATGCTGATCCATCCGTTGAGGCTGATATTATTCACAAATTAAACAGCCTTGTACCTGCACACAGCGGCTACACACATGCTGAGGGCAATTCTGACTCTCATATAAAATCAACTGTTGTCGGACAATCAGTAAATTTAATTATAGACGGAGGAAGGATAGTTCTTGGAACCTGGCAGGGCATATTTTTCTGTGAATTTGACGGACCAAGAAACAGAAAACTTTACATAAAGTTTATAGAAACATAACTAAACCATACACAGAAGAGGCATTGCAATGACTTTATTTGACCAGCTGGAAACTAAACAAAAAAAATTCTTTTTTTACTCTCCGCTCGCTGACAGAATGAGGCCCTCCAGTCTGGAAGAATTCATCGGGCAGAAGCATCTTGTGGGCAAAGGTAAAATACTGCAAAAAATTATAGCTGAAGACAAACCTTGTTCCATGATTTTTTGGGGTCCTCCGGGCAGCGGCAAGACTACGCTTGCCAAGATTATTGCAAATAAAACCAGCTGTAAATTTATATCATTTTCTGCCGTAACTTCCGGCATTAAGCAAATAAAAGAAGTTATGGAGATAGCAAGGTTTGAACAAAAAGAACACAATAAAAAAACCCTGCTGTTTGTAGATGAAATTCACCGTTTTAATAAAGCACAGCAGGATGCATTTTTACCATTTGTTGAAGACGGAACAATAATTCTAATTGGTTCAACTACTGAAAATCCATCATTTGAAGTAATTTCAGCTCTTCTTTCAAGATGCAAGGTATTTGTTTTAAACAAGCTTACAGTTGATGAAATAGTTATCCTTCTAAACAGAGCCGCTGCAGACAAGGAAAGAGGTTTTGGCAAGTATAATATAAAAATTGACAAAAAAACTACAAATTTTATAGCACAATATTCTGATGGTGATGCAAGAGTAGCATATAACATACTGGAACTGGCCGTAAACTCATTTAATAAAAACGAAAAATTATCAGAGATGCTGCTGGACATTGATCTAATTGAAAATATCACCCAAAAAAGGGCTTTGATGTATGACAAGCATGGCGAGGAGCACTTTAATTTAATTTCTGCCCTCCATAAAAGCCTGAGGGGAAGCGACCCGGATGCAGCAGCATACTGGACAATCAGGATGTTGGAAGGCGGCGAGGATCCGCTATATATAATCAGAAGAATGGTAAGATTTGCTTCTGAAGACATAGGGCTTGCAGACCCTGATGCAATGCAGGTTGCAATTGCAGCAAAACAAAGTTTTGAGTTTATAGGCCCGCCTGAGGGATATCTTGCCATTATAGAAGCTGCGGTTTACCTTGCGCTTGCTCCAAAAAGCAATTCACTTTACACAACATATAAAAAAGTAAAAAATGATGTAGAAAAATTTGGATCCCTGCCTGTTCCCTATCACATAAGAAATGCTCCCACAAGGCTGATGAAAGAAATAGGATATTCCAGAGGATACAGGTATGACCATGACTATGATGAAGGAGTATCAAGGCAATCCTATCTTCCGGAAAAACTGTTAAATGAAAAATACTATGCACCTACCGGAAGAGGATATGAAAAAGAGCTAATAGACAGATTAAAAAGAATTAGCAAATTAAGACAAAACAGAGATTAAGGCCGCACTTTACTATCCCCCGATCAATATTTCAGCAATTTGAATTGCATTTAGAGCAGCGCCTTTCCTTAGCTGATCGCCCACTACCCACATACTGATACCATTATCCGAAGATATATCATCTCTCAGTCTGCCAACATAAACATCATCCTTATTTGAAGAGTTTAAGGTTGTAGGATAAACAGCATTTTTAAAATCATCCATCAGTTTTATTCCATCTGCATTGTGCAGTGCGTCTCTTACCGCCTCCAAAGAAAGCTTATCATTTGTCTCTATGCTTAAAGATTCTGAATGAGAAGTAAAAACAGGCACCCTGACTGCAGTTGCAGAAATTTTCATGCTGTAATCATTAAATATTTTCTGTGTCTCATGCACCATCTTCATTTCTTCTTTTGTGTAACCATTATCTAAAAATATATCTATATGCGGGATTACATTAAATGCAATCTGCACAGGAAATGTTTTATACCTGACACTGCCGCTTTTCCCACATACTATCTTTCTGGTTTGTTCTTCCAGCTCTGCAATACCGCCTGCTCCAGCACCTGAAACAGCCTGATAGGTTGAAACAATTACCCTTTTTATTGATGAAATATCATAAATAGGCTTTAAGGCAACCACCATTATAATAGTTGAACAGTTCGGATTAGCTATAATACCACTATGTGAAAAAATCTTGTCAGCATTTACCTCGGGGACTACAAGCGGAACATCTTTTTCCATCCTGAAAGCGCTGCTGTTATCAATAACCACTGCTCCGCTTTCTACAGCATATTTTGCAAATTCTTTAGAAATTGAAGCGCCTGCTGAAAATAATGCTATGTCTATATTTTTAAAGGAATTTTTGTTAAGTTCCTTTATCTCCAATTCCTGTCCGCTAAAAAGTACCTTCTTGCCTGCCGAGCGATGAGAGGCAAGCGGTAAAAGATTCCCTACCGGAAACTTGCGCTCTTCAAGTATTGAAAGAAAAACTTTCCCAACAGCACCCGTTACTCCTGCTACAGCTATATTATATTTACGCAAAAAACACTCCGTTTTTTATATTTTTGCCTAATTTATTTTTCATAAGATGAATCTTAAGAGATTATTATTTATCAAGAATAAATCCCTTATGCAGTACCCTTACTGCTTTCCTTATTTTTTCTTTACGTATAACACATGAAATCCTTATAGTAGACGTGCTTATCATTTCTATATTTATATCCTGCTGCCCGAGCAAGTCAAACATCTTGGCAGCAATCCCCGGATGTGTCTGCATGCCTTCTCCAATTATTGAAACTTTTGCAACTTCTGTATCTACTTCAATCCTTTCAATGCCAAGCTTATCTTTTATGTTTTCAAGAACTTTACGTGCCGAATTTAAATCCTCATTTTTAATCGTAAAAGAAATTGTAGCTAAATTATTTTCACTAACATTTTGAACTATTAAGTCCACATTTATATTTTTACCAGCCATCCCCCCTAATAACTTAGCGGCGATTCCGGGCTTATCATAAAGTCCAAAAATAGATATTTTTACCTGATTAGTGTCATGGGTTACTCCGGAAATAAGCGGCTTTTCCATTTTTTTATCACTGTCTTCAACATCCATAATCCACGTCCCTCCTATATCATTAAAACTTGACCTCACGTGCAGAACAACATTGTGCCTTTTTGCAAATTCTACCGCACGCAAATGCAGAACTTTTGCTCCTGAGGATGCAAGTTCCAGCATCTCATCATATGACAGCATCTCTATTTTGCTGGAATTAGATTCTATCCTTGGATCTGCAGTAAAGACACCATCCACATCTGTATAAATTTCGCAGTACTTCGCACCAAGTGCTGAAGCAAGCGCAACTGCAGTTGTATCAGAGCCTCCCCTTCCCAACGTCGTAATTTCACCTGCAGGCGTTGCTCCCTGAAAACCAGCCACTACAATAATTTTGTTGCTGCCAAGTTCCTTAAGCAACCTTTCTTTGTCAACACTTAAAATTTTTGCATTTGAGTAAATATCATCAGTTAAAAGCCCCGCCTGTTTTCCAGTTAAAGATATGCAATCATAACCCTTCTCCTGAATAGCCATCGAAAGCAATGCCATTGATACCTGCTCACCTGTTGACATAAGCATATCCATTTCCCTGTGTGAAGGATTTTTATTGATACTGGATGCGATGTTGATTAGATTGTCAGTAGCATCACCCATTGCCGATACAACAATAACAACTTTGCACCCGGAAAGTTTGGCTTTTATAGCTTTGCCAGCAGCCTTTTTTATCTTATCTGTGTCACTGATAGATGTGCCGCCAAATTTCATAACAATTATATCTTTTTTTTCTTTTACTCCTATGCCCACAGGCCCCCTCATCATTTATAAGTTTATCTTAAGTTATTTTGCTTCAGCCATTTTTTTATAACTTTCGTACTTTTCCCTTGCTTCAGTTTCTGCTTTTTTAAATAATTTCTTTGCATTTTCAGGGAACGTCTTTACAAGAGATGAATATCTTACTTCACCCATTAAGAAATCTTTAAATGATTCTTTCGGTTCCCTGGAATCCAGACTAAATGGATTTCTGCCCTCTTTTTTAAGTTCCGGATTATGCCTGTACAAATGCCAGTACCCAGCCTCCACTGCTTGCTTCTCCCGCAGTTGTGAATGCCCCATTCCTATTTTAATTCCATGATTAATACAGGGGGAATATGCTATGATAAGTGATGGCCCATTATATTTCTCAGCTTCTATAAATGCTTTTAAGGTTTGATTTTTATTTGCACCCATAGCAATTTGTGCTACATATACATACCCATAAGTTATAGCCATAAGTCCAAGATCTTTCTTTTTAACTTTCTTGCCTGATGCAGCAAATTTTGCTACTGCTCCTGTTGGTGTTGCTTTTGAAGATTGGCCTCCTGTATTTGAATAAACCTCAGTGTCAAATACAAGCACGTTCACATTCTCTCCTGATGCAAGCACATGATCAAGCCCGCCATATCCTATATCATATGCCCATCCATCTCCACCAAAGATCCAGACTGATTTTTTAATTAAGTAATCTTTAAGTTCCAGTATTTTACTTCTCAGTGCATTTGCTTTGCCGCTTCCTGTATCTTTTTCTAACAATTTAAGTAACTTAACTGATGACGTTCTGCTGATCTGTTCATCCTCTTTTCCCAGAATCCATTCACTTATTGCTTGTTTTAAATCAGGACTTATTTTCATACTCAATAACTCTTCCATTAAATTTTCAAGTTTGCCTCGTATCTGCTTAATGCCCAGTGCTACACCATATCCATATTCTGCATTATCTTCAAATAAAGAGTTTGCCCAGGCAGGTCCCTTGCCTTCTGCGTTTGTTGTATATGGAATTGATGGTGCAGAGCCACCCCAGATTGATGAGCATCCTGTTGCATTAGTTATAATCATCCTATCTCCAAAAAGCTGTGTGACAAGTTTTGCGTATGGAGTCTCGCCGCATCCCGCACATGCTCCTGAAAATTCAAAAAGCGGCTGTTTGAACTGACTGCCCTTTACCGTAGTTGACGGCACTGCATTTTCTTTTACTGGAACTTTTACTGCATAGTCCCAATTTTTGATTTGTTCTTCTTGTGTGCTAAACGGCTTCATAACAAGGGCTTTATTTTTAGCGGGACAAACATCTTCACAATTTCCGCATCCTGTGCAATCAAGCACGCTTACCTGCATTCGATATTTAAATCCGTCAAGTCCTTTTCCTTTTGCTTCTATAGTTTTAAAGTTTTCCGGCACATCTTTAGCCTCTTTGTCTGTCAGAAGAACTGGCCTTATTGCAGCATGTGGACATACAAATGAGCATTGATTACACTGTATGCAGTTTTCACTCTGCCACTGTGGTACCTTTACAGCTGTGCCCCGCTTTTCGTAAGCTGTGGTCCCCGGAGGAAATGTACCATCTTCTACTCCTGAGAATGCACTAACAGGAATGCTGTCCCCCTCTTGCTTAATCATTATTCTTAAAATATTCTTAATAAAGTCTGGTTCCTGTGCTTCTACAATATCAGCAGTTTCAACTGCATCCTTCCAGGAATCAGGAACATCAATTTTAACAATTGCGTCTATTCCCTTATCAACTGCCTTTTTATTCATTCCCACTATTTCTTTACCTTTTTTACCATATGTTTTCTCTATTGCCTCTTTCATATACTTAACAGCATCTTCTATCTTTATAACATTTGCTAATTTAAAGAAGGCAGCCTGCATAATCATATTTATTCTAGTTCCCAGTCCAATATCTTCAGCTATATCTGTTGCATCAATTATATAGAAATTTATATTATGATCAGCTATATATTTTTTCATCTTAGCTGGTAACTTTTTATCAAGTTCATCACTACCCCATTGACAATTTAGAATAAATATACCTTCATCTTTTAATCCCCTCAGTAAGTCATATTGATTTACATAAGTTTGTTTATGGCATGCCACGAAATCAGCATTACTTATAAGATATGTAGATTTTATAGGATTTTTCCCAAATCTTAAGTGAGAAATTGTAAGCCCACCTGATTTTTTTGAATCATATGCAAAATACCCCTGGGCATAAAGATCTGTATTGTCCCCAATTATTTTTATAGCATTTTTATTTGCTCCAACTGTACCATCAGAGCCAAGTCCCCAAAACTTGCATCGTATTGTCCCTTCCGGATCTGTAACTATATTTTCTTTTATCTTAAGAGATGTATGCGTAACATCATCATTTATCCCTATGGTAAATCCATTCTTTGGGCTTTCAAGTTTTAAATTATCAAATACAGCTTTTATCTGCGAAGGTGTTGTATCTTTTGAACTAAGCCCATATCTCCCGCCAACTACAATTGGTCTATCTTCCATTGTATAAAATAAAGTTTTTATATCCTGATACAATGGTTCTCCAAGCGATCCTGGTTCTTTTGTTCTATCAAGCGCTGCTATTTTCTTTACTGTTTTTGGAAGCGCATCAAGAAAATATTCTTTAGAGAATGGTCTGTATAGATGTACTTTTATAGCACCTACTTTTTCTCCCATTTTATTTAAGTAATCTACCGTTTCCTCTATAGTCTCAGTTACTGACCCCATTGCAACAATTACATAATCGGCATCTTTAGCTCCAATATAATTAAATGGCTTATACTCCCTGCCTGTTAATTTACTTATCTTTTCCATATAATCTGCAACTACTTTCGGAGCTTCTTCATAAAACCTGTTTGCAGACTCTCTTGCCTGAAAAAATATGTCAGGGTTTTGCGCTGTACCTTTTGTTACAGGATGTTCAGGATTTAAGGCTCTATTTCTGAAATGTGTCACTGCATCATAGTCAAGTAACTTTTCAATGTCCCTGTAATCCATAACTTCAATCTTTTGAATTTCGTGTGAGCTTCTGAAACCATCAAAAAAATGCACAAAAGGAACCCTTGATTTTATTGCAGATAGGTGTGCAACCCCACCAAGATCCATAATTTCCTGAATTGATCCTGATGCAAGCAGTGCAAAACCAGTTTGCCTTGTTGCCATTACATCTGAGTGATCACCGAATATAGAAAGGGCATGAGTTGCAACAGTACGCGCACTTACATGAAATACTGCCGGCAAAAGTTCTCCAGAAATTTTATACATATTTGGAATCATTAAAAGAAGCCCCTGCGACGCAGTGAATGTCGTAGTTAAAGCCCCTGCCTCAAGTGCCCCGTGGACGGCACCGGAAGCGCCTCCTTCTGATTGAAGCTCGCTAACCTTGACTTCCTGGCCAAATATGTTTTTCTTACCATATGCGGCCCATTCATCCACATATTCTCCCATAGAGGAAGATGGTGTAATTGGGTATATGGCAGCTACCTCAGTAAGTGCATAAGCAACATATGCAGCAGCCGTATTGCCATCCATTGTTTTCATTGTTTTCTTTTTTTCCATTAGCTTATATCTCCTTGTATAATAATTTATGATTTCACTGCCAAATATTTAGTCTAATAAATAAGACTTGAGCAACAAAAAACAGTCATAAAAAAACACTCGTTAAATCATATAAAATATAATCCAAAATGGCAACAGGAAAAGTGCTGCAACAGCGATTAATCATCTTCCGCCAATTTTACCTCAAATACCAGATAAAATGAGGCTACTGCCGCTTCAGCCCATTGAACCATTTTCCAAATGAAGGTCTTAAGAGTAAAAATTCTATTGAATTTCGTGTTTTGGAGTGCCT
>JAUVXY010000014.1 GCA_030603375.1 Actinomycetes bacterium
AATCAATAATTCGCGAAGCTGCATTTATAGGTTTAATCACGTTAGGCCAGGCGTGCCTGCTGCTTATGGGCGAGATAGACCTTTCGGTGGGAAGTGTCGCAGCGCTTTCCGGGGTGATCAGCGGGATACTTATGGTTCGTACTCCGCTTAACCCTTTTTTAGTTCTGGTGGTCTGTCTTCTTTTGGGTGCTTTCCTGGGCTTCGTTAATGGAGCAATTGTCACAGGATTAAGATTAAATGCATTAGTTGTAACAATTGGTATGACAGGTGTTTACACGGGCCTTAACCTTGTAATTACAAAAGGACAAGCTGTGTTAAATATCCCTGAGGTAATATATGTCCTGGGACAAGGCAAACTGTTTGGTGTAATACCAATGCCTACCGTTATTATGTCTATTATGGCGGTCATAATTATATTTATTGTAAAATACACTCAAATAGGACGTTACATGTATGCAATAGGAAACAGTAGAGAAACAGCTACAATTATTGGTCTTCCAGTACAGGCGGTTCGAATATTTGTATTTTCATTGACTGGCATGCTTTCAGCCATGGCCGGGCTGCTGATGGTTGCAAGGATAGGAACCGCACAGCCGAGCATAGGCGCTACCTGGCCGCTTAACTCAATAGCAGCTGCCGTTATTGGCGGCGTTTCACTGACAGGCGGTATAGGAAATCCGTTAGGAGCTCTTATAGGAGTTGGAATTATAGTTATTATTCAGAATATGATAGTTCTTTTTGGAGTATCGCCATATCTGCAGACTGCTGTGAGCGGTGCAGTTGTTGTTATGGCAATTTCCTTTGATTCAATTTCAAATATGCTGGAAGCAAGGCGAATACGCAGATCAAAAACTAACTTATAAAAATTGTTTAGAAAGTAAATGTGATTTTATTGTAAAAATGTGTGGCAGCACGCTAAATTAATAGGGTGATTTTAAGTGGATAATTATGATTTTAGGCCAAAGTACATAAGAATCTCTGGAGATATTAAAAAAGAGATGGAACTTGGAAAAGTTAGGCCTGGAAGCAGGGTATATTCTGAAAAAGAAATTATAGATAAGTACAATGTCTCTACCACTACAGCAAGAAAAGCTTTGGATTTTTTAAAAAACGAAGGTTTAATTGAACGAATACAGGGAAAAGGCACTTTCGCAAAGCATAAAAAAGTTACAAGAAGTTTGAGGAAAGTTTTAAGCTTTACGGAAAATATGGAAAAACAAAATATTGTACCTTCAGCAATGCTATTAGAAAAAAAAGTGCTGGATGGTTATACGGAATATCACAAGAAGTTAAATCTAAATTCAGGAGACAAAGTATTAAAAGTAAGGCGAGTCAAATATGGAGATGGCGTACCATTGCTAGTCGATACCAGAGTTATAAATCTAAAAATTTGTCCCGATATTGTCAATAGGAATCTTACAGATTCTTTATATAAAATTTATGAAGATTACAATATTAAAATTACAAAAACTGATCAATTTTTAGAGTTAGCTTTTTTAGATGAAGAAAAAGCTAAACTTCTGGGTTGTAAAAAATCAGATCCGGCATTTTACATTGAAGGTGTGTTATATATAGAGAATGAAATTCCAATAGAATATGAAGAGGATCTATGGAATGCAAAAGCTTTTAGATTTTATTTGGAAGCGAGTTTATAAAAAAATGATTAAGGAAACAACAAAATCTATAAAATATTTTGGGAAAGGATTGTAGAAAATGAAGTATTATATAGGGTATGATTGTGGAACCATGGGCACTAAAGCTGCTATATATTCGCTTGACGGCGATTTAATAGCTGAGGCATACAGAGAACATGAAATTAAGTACCCTAAGCCCGGCTGGGCTGAAATGGAACCGGAACAGTTTTATAATGTTGCAACAGACGGTATTAGAGAATGTGTAAAAAAAAGCGGAGTAAATCCCAGCGACATTAAAGGGATATCAGATAGCGGTATAATTTGCGGTCTTGTGCCTATTGATGATGACTGGAATTCGGTTGGCGCATATATACCATTTTTAGATAGCAGGGCAAAGAAAGAAGCAGAATATATCATTAATAACTTGGATCCAGTTTGGGCGAGGGAAGCTGGAAATTCTGAAGTTTCAGCTTACATGCCGCCGGTTGTATTGAAATGGATAAAGAATAATGAAAAAGAAAAATTTAAAAAAATTAAAAAAGTAGTTAGCGCTGCCCAGTATGTATTGGGCAAATTAGGTGGATTGAAAGCAAGAGAAGCCTTTATTGATTGGGGGCATTTATCTGGATCTGTTATAGGTTTTGATGCAAAAAAAAGAAATTGGTCCGAAAAACAAATTGATTTGCTGGGCCTGCCTTATGAAATTTTCCCTAAAGTTGTAAAGCCATGGCAGGTAGTTGGCGAGTTGAGCAGTTCCGAAGCTAAAAAATTGGGCTTAAAGGCAGGCACTCCTTTAATTGCAGGCAGCGGCGATATAATGCAGTCCAACCTGGGATCCTGTGTTACTGAAAGCGGAATGTGCTCTGACGTTGCTGGGACTGCTTCAATATTTACTATTTTATCTGATTTCTATTCTCAAAAAATCACAGATACAAAGACTTTGATTTTGGCTTTTAGTACATTAGAAAATCAGTACATGTATTGGGGGTTTATTCCAGCGGGCGGATTAAGTTTAAGGTGGTTCAGGGATGAAATTTTAAGGGAAAAGGGAAATGACAAATCATATGATTCTATGAATAAACTTGCTAAAGATATTAGCATTGGCTCAGATGGGGTATTATTTTTCCCATTCCTGCAGGGCAGGTCAACACCTGCATGGCAGAACACCAGTGCTGCCTGGCTGGGATTATTTGGGTCAAATAAAATTAGCAACCTGTACAGATCAATGATGGAATCAATTGCCTTTGAATATTTATCCTGGGTTACTCTTTGTAGGGGTATTGGGGTAGATATCAAAAATACAGTAGGCACCGGCGGTGGAAGCAAGAGTGATCTGTGGAATCAAATCAAAGCAGATATTTTAAATACGAATTACACAACTGTAAACAGAACTGAAGGTGCTGTTCTGGCAAATGCAGCACTGGCAGCATATGGTGTTGGCGATACAAAAGGGCTGAGTGCGACTGTAAATGAATGGGTTAAGACAAAAAAGGTTTACAAACCAATAAAAGAGAATAATGAGTTATATATGAAAATATATAACACAAGGGAAGACATCCTTAATGGTCCATTAAGAGATATATTTAATAGGCTTGCACAGCTTCAAACAGTTATATCTTAGGATATTGTGAAAACAATAATAAGGCAGTAAGGAGTAAAAAATGGACGAGATGGTTCCAGGAGGAAGATTTCGGGAGGCAGTATTTGAAGGACCCAGTAGGATTCCGGTGCAGCTGGGTGGTTTAGTGAATTCTTTAACACATGCACGGGATAAATGCAGGTCTACCGGCGCGGCATTCCACGCTGGTATTTTTTGCAAGCAAATGTTTTATTTTTTGTTTACTTAGCGTGTTATTGCGGTAACATTAATTAATTAATTTTTGAAAGGAGTAACTTTGAAGGAGAATAATTTTAAAATCGCTAACAAATTTGAAAAACTGTCCAGAGACAAAAAGATTGAAATGCTGAGGAAAATGTACAAGATCAGGCATTTTGAAGTGGAGGTAGATAAATTTGTTTTAAGGGGTATGATATATGGTACCTGTCATTTATATACCGGGGAGGAAGCATCAGCAGTTGGTGCAATATCTGCTATTGATGAAACTGATTACATAGTTTCAACTCACAGGGGCCATGGCCATTGTATTGCAAAAGGTGCCGATCTAAATATAATGATGGCTGAATTATTAGGCAAAGGCAACGGTTATTGCAAAGGCAAGGGCGGCTCAATGCATATAGCAGATTTAGATTCTAATAACCTGGGAGCAAATGGAATTGTTGGCGGCGGTTTAGGAATAGCTGCTGGCGCAGCTTTAACATGTACATTAAAAAAGAATAACAGGGTTGTTATAGGGTTTTTTGGTGACGGGGCAAGCAATGAGGGCCTGTTCCATGAAGCTCTAAACCTTGCATCAATCTGGAAACTTCCTGTTATCTATTTGTGTGAAAACAATCAGTATGGTATGTCGACTTCAGTAAAAGAATCTATGAATATTGACAGGGTATCTAAAAGGGCAGCGTCATACGGTATTGACGGAATTACAATTGATGGGAACAATGTTATTGAAGTTTACAATACTGTATCGCACTTTGCCAAACGTTGCAGAGAGGGCGTAGGTACGGTTTTGATAGAATCACTAACTTATAGATGGCGAGGACACTCCAAACATGATTCTCAAGTATACAGGACTAAAGAAGAAGTTGAAGAATGGAAAAAACTAGATCCAATAAAGAAATATAAAGAATATCTCATTGAAAATAAGTTGATTACTGAAGAAGAAGATAAGGAAATTGAAAATACAGCTATAAAGGAAATTAAAAATGCCGTCGCTTTTGCCGAGAAGAGTGAATACCCAGATATTTCTGAGGTAGAAAAGGATGTATACTCTGATTAAATAATATTAAATTTTTAAAATATTCTTAATACTTAAAGGAAAGGGAGAAGTTGATGAGAGAATTAACATACCTGGAAGCAATTAAAGAAGCTATCAGACAGGTTATGAAGGAAAACGAAGATGTATTTATGCTTGGCGAAGATATAGGGCTATATGGCGGATCCTTTGGGCTAACCAGAGGATTATTTGAAGAGTTCGGCAAAGATCGAATAAGGAACACGCCTATTGCAGAAGCAGCATTAATCGGCGCTGCTGTAGGCAGTGCTGTTACCGGAATGAGGCCCATTGCAGAACTTATGTTTTCAGATTTTTCAACAGTTGCATGGGATCAAATTGTAAATCAAGCAGCAAAAATCAGATACCAATTTGGAGGCAAAGCAAAAGTACCGATGGTTATTAGAACAGCACATGGGGGAGGCATGGGTTTTGCTGCGCAGCATTCCCAGAGCCTGGAAGCTTTGTTTGCACATATACCAGGGCTAAAAGTAGTAATGCCATCATGTCCATATGATGCAAAGGGCCTGTTTATAGCATCTGTGTATGATAATAACCCTGTAATATTTCTTGAACATAAAATTCTATATAATAATAAAAAATATTCACAGCATGTTCCCGAAGAAATGTATACCATTCCTCTGGGTAAAGGCGAAGTAAAAAAATCCGGCAAAGACCTGACTCTTGTAGCTACATCTTATATGGTACAAAAATCTTTAGAGGTTGCAAATGAACTAAAAGATAAAATGCAAATAGATTGTGAAGTTGTAGATTTAAGAACAATAAAGCCTTTAGATATTGATTTAGTAATAGAATCTGTTAAAAAAACCGGAAGGCTTGTTTGTGTTGAAGAAGCTTGCAGTTTTGGGGGCTTTATGGGCGAAGTGGCTTCCCAGGTTGCAGAATTTGGATTTGACTATTTAGATGCTCCAATAGTAAGAGTTGCAAGTAAAAATTGTCCTGTTCCATATAGTTATGTATTGGAACAAGAAATGATCCCAAGTTCAGACAGGATTAAAGAAAACATATTAAAGGTGTTAGGCAAAGCTTAATATTTATGGCTTAAGGAATAAACTTTTTATTGGTAGCATATTTTTTCTTGAAAAGATATAAATGTATGTAATTTTAATTAAAGAATTAGGAGTTATAAAATGACAGATTTTAAAAAGTCGGCAATGCAAAAGTTAAATGAGAGCAGTGACTCAATGGAGGCATGGTGGGATTCTTCCCCGTTGATATTTAAAGCATGGGAGAAAGAAATGATTGAAAAAGCTTCCGATAAGGAGCTTATAAGAGAGCAGCTAAAAGTACTGTTTGATCCGGATAATCCTTCGGACACTCTGTTTTCGGGAGTGACTACAAATCCCAAATTGACAAGAGCGGTGCTTAATCTTATACCTGAAGACGTAAATCCCATAGTAGATGACATTATAGCAAGCAATCCTGCTGAAAGTGATTCGGAACTTGCATGGGAAGTCTACAAGTCTATTACAAAAAAAGGCGCAGCACTTTATATGCCGCTTTTTGAAAAATCAGACTATACTAAGGGTTATGTATCGGCCCAGGTAGACCCAAGAGAGGTAACTGATATTAAGAAAATGCTCGCACAGGGGCTTGCCCTGAAAAGTCTCTCGCCAAATATAATGATAAAGTGCCCGGGTTCCAAAGAGGGGATTTATGTAATACAGCTTTTAACATCGATTGGAGTTCCTACTAACGCCACTCTTGTATTTAACGTCCCGGGAGCGATGGAAGTAGCAAAGGCAGTAAAGAGGGGATACGAAATAGGACAGAGAAATGGAGTAGATTATAGCCAGTGGAGATCAGTCATTACCATTATGATCGGAAGATTTGAAGGAAGGCCCGAGTTCGTAGAGAGTGCAGAATCTGTAGGGATAGAGCTTACTGAAGAATTAAAAAGATGGACAGGAATTGCCATAGCTAAAAAAGCTCACAGGCTCCTAAACGATGAAAGCAACGGATACAAAAGCAAACTGCTGCTATGCTCTGCAAGGCCTGGACCTGGTGAAGGAAATGTTTATCATATAGAAAAAGTTGCAGGGGGAAATCTTGTTTATACCCTAAATCCTGAAATAATAGATGACTTTATGCGTATTTGCAAGGATAAAGATATCTATTCCCAGATAGACGAACCGGTTCCGAGTGATATTATGGGTAAACTTGAAAAAATACCTTATTTTGTAGAAGGTTATGCAGAAGATGGTATAAAAAAAGAAGATTTTATAAATCATACATCATTTAAATTTACAAGGGACCAATTTTCTGGCTCAATGAATGAAATAGAAGAATATGTAGTGGAAAGAAAAAATAAATTACAAAAGTAAATAACAGGGGAATGTTAATGGGGAAGCTTAATAATAAGGAAATTAAAGAGCTAATAGAAAAATCATATAACTGCAGGGTAAATATTTTAAAGATGATGAAAAAAGGGGAGGGCCATATCGGAGGTGCCTTTTCTGCTTTGGATATCATGACTGTTCTTTATAATAAAATATTGCAGCATGACCCCGGGAGGCCAAAATGGGATGACAGGGACAGGTTCATCCTTTCTGCAGGGCATAAGTGTCTGGCGCTTTACGCAGTGCTTGCCGATCAGGGTTATTTTAATCAGGATATTCTCTGGACCTACAACACATTAAATACAAAGGTACAGATGCATCCCGATGAAAAGATGCTTCCGGGAATAGAGTTTCCAACAGGTTCTTTGGGCCATGGTCTGCCGGTAGCAAACGGCATAGCTCTTTCAGCAAGACTGGACAGGAAAGATTATAAGGTTTTTGTGATACTTGGAGATGGTGAAAGTGCAGAGGGAAGCATCTGGGAAGCAGCTATGTCGGCAGCTCACCATAAGCTTGATAATCTGGTTGTAATAGTTGATAGAAACGGACTGCAGGTGAATGGGAGGACTAAGGATATAATGGATTCCTCAGCTTTTGAAGATAAATTTGCTTCTTTTGGCTGGGAGGTTAGAACAATTAATGGCCATAATTTTAGTGAGATTTATCAGGCCCTGTCAGATGTTCCTTTCAAGGAGAAAAAACCATCATGTATAATAGCCGATACTATTAAATGCAAGGGGCTGACTTTTGCTGAGAATAAATTTGAATTTCATCACTGGCATTGTGAGCCAGACAAAATAGATGATGCTATAGATATTGTCGAGGCTGTAAAAAGGAAGGAGTTGGCGCAAGTTGGATAATTTGAACAAAAATAATGACATATACGAAGATCCAAGGAAAATAATAGCATCGGCGCTGGTTGAGCTTGGAGGCAGTGATAAAAGAATAACTTTTATATCCTGCGACTCATCTAAGGGTGCATCAGGAGATCCATTCAGACAGAAGTTTCCCGATAGGCATTTTGAGTTTGGCATTGCCGAACAGAGTTCCATGGGAACTGCGGCAGGGATGGCTACAACCGGAAAAATTCCTTTTATTACTGCATATACCCCATTTATTACGATGAGATGCTTTGAACAGATAAGAGATGATGTATGTAAAACTAATTTAAATGTGAATATAATTGGAAACAACTGCGGGCTTTCTGTAAGCACGCTTGGTCCAACCCATACAGTACTCGAAGACGCTGCCATTTTAAGGGCACTTCCCAATATGACAATAATCTCTCCTGCGGATGGTCCTGAATACAGAGAAGCTATATTTGCAGCTGCCAGGATTGATGGCCCGGTTTGTATTAGAGCTCATCGCCAAAAGGCAAAAAGGTTAAATAAGGAGAATTATAAGATTAATGTCGGCAGGGGCGTGATACTAAAGAGGGGAAAAGATGTAACTATAATCTCAAATTCGACAATGGTTTCAAAGTCACTTGAAGCTGCAGAAATATTAGAAAGTCTTGGAATAAATGCAGAAGTTATAAACATGCATACTTTAAAACCTATTGATAGAGATATTATCGTAGAATCCAGCGAAAAGACAAAGAGGGTTGTAACAGTAGAGGAGCATTCTACTATTGGCGGACTTGGGAGCTCAGTTGCAGATGTGCTTATCAAAAATAATCCTGTTAAATTGGAGATGATAGGGATTGATGACACGTTTGCAATTGTTGGAAAATACGACGAACTGCTTGACTACTATGGCTTAACTCCGGAAAAAATATCAAAACGGATTAAAAATTTTGTAAATAACTAAAAACTTTGAGCTACAGACACAGCTCTTAGATATTTTATTTCACATATTATTATTTATTTGTAAAGGTGGGGCGAATGAAGATTGCAATTGGATGTGACTATAATGCTATTAGTTTAAAAAATGCACTCATAGAAGTACTCAGAGATAAAAATATAGAATACGCCGATTTTGGGGTAAATACGCCAGATCCAGTTGATTATCCTGATATTGCAGCAAAAGTGACCGTAGAAGTACAGAACGGAAATTTTGAAAGAGGAATACTTGTATGCGGGACAGGCATTGTAATGGCAATATGCGCCAATAAGTTTGATGGGATAAGGGCAGCAGTATGTCATGATATTTACTCAACACAGAGATCAATTTTATCAAATGATTGTCAGATTCTTGCAATGGGCTCATTAATAATTGGAAAGAGCGCGGCACAGGAACTTTTAAAAGTATGGCTGGATATTAAGAGAACTGGCGGAACTGCAGGAAAGATTAAAAAAATCAATGATTTGGAAAAAATGTAAAGTTAAGCAGGAAACTATAAATATCCTGCAGCGCTAAATGGCGAAGATGCCATTCCATACTATATTTCTAAAATAGTTAAGAATATTGATAATATGCTCTATGCCCATGACAAATTGATTTAAGCAATATCCATCTTTAGTATGCAATGGGCACACTTTTATCCTTGACGTGGTTTAGTTGACATTACATTCAACTTAATTTAGAATTGCATTCCTATGAAGAAAAAAATGTACAGCTTTAGGCTGAGCGAGGACTTAGTAAATAGAGCAAAAGAAGTAGCAAAAGAGATGGATATCTCTCTTTCTCTCTTACTAAGCTGTTCAGTTAAAGAAAAATTAAACTCACTTAAAAACGAAGATAAATCAAGCAATTTTTTTGTTACGCGCAGAGATAGCAGGGAAGGTCTGGATACAATAGCAGAAGAAATTAAACAACTCAGGCTTGATTTAAATAGGATCCTAAAGAGCATTAAATAGTAATCCCGTTTTGCTTTTCACAAATATCGTCGCTAAGAATCATTTAATTTGCATTTTCCTAAACTCTTTTGTTATATTTAGGTTATTATTGTTTAAATTTATCAACATGGCAGATAGGGGATAAAATGATTATTGGAATTGGCAATGTTGGAAGCACATCTCTCAAGAGTAAAATCATTGATATTAATGAAAAAAATGATATTAAGGTTTTAGGTGAGGCAAATCTGGATAAAATAAAATCTGAAGGCGAATCTAATTTTGTATACAGAATTGGCGGAGGGAGCAGCAGCAGGGAAGTTATAGATATTGTGGGTTTTGGTGCCGGAATAAAATTTATCCTTGATTGGTATATAAAAAATAAGGTAATAAATAATACTGAAGACATAGAAGCAATGGGCTTTAAATGTGTGCTTGGAGAGAAAAATGGGGCCAATATGCTAACCCAGCAAGCACTGGATGGAATGAAAAGATACATATTTGTTGCTCCTGTCCATAATATTCCGTACATTGAAACAATAGGAGAATTTAGAAAAATACTAAACGTACCAATGGTTGGAGTTTTTGAACCCTCGTTTTATCATTCTATACCGGAGTATAGGAAAATATCAGGACTGCCGTGGGAGTGGTATGAAAAATTAGGAATAAAAAAGAATGGCTTCCATGGATCTTCGCACCGCTATTTGTCTGCTGCAGCTTTTAAACTTGAAGGTACAGAGGATATAAAGCTTCTTACAATTCACCTTGGTGGGAGCAGCTCTATTTGCGCGGTAAAGGATGGAAAAGCTATTGATAATAGCTTTGACTTTTCTACTAATTCAGGGCTGCTGCAGGGTACAAGGATAGGAGACATAGATGGAACTGCACTGCTGTTTGCAATGAAGGAATTAAGCTTATCTACAGAAGAGGCTCAGAGTGAAATATCAAATAACGCAGGGCTTTATGGAACTGCTGGAATCGGGACAGATGATTTAAGAGAAATACTTAAGGCATCTGACGAAGGGAACAGGAGAGCAAAACTGGCAATTGATTTATTTGTAGATGGAATAAGAAAATATATAGGCTCTTTTTCTACTGTTATGGGCGGCATTGATTGTATAGTGTTTGGCGGTGGAATTGGAGAAAAGGGAGCTGTTATCAGGGAAAGATGCCTTAAAGACATGGAATACATGGGAATAAAACTGGACCTTAATAAAAATAAAGAGTTAAATGGCAAGCAGGGGCTTATTTCAGCTGACTTGCCGGAATCAAAAGTCAGAACATACATTGTTCCAACTAACGAAGAAGTGGTAGTTGCATACTTTACCAAAAGAGTTGTTGAAGAGGGAAGGGACCTTGAACCTGAGGAGATGGTGTTCAGGCTACAGCCTGGCAGCTAATATATTTTTATAGCTTTCCAGTCTTTTTATTGCTTCTTCTTTCCCTATAATTTCCATAGTCTCAAATAAAGGTGGGCTTATAGTTGCACCCCACATAGCTATTCTTACAACTTCAGCAATCTTTCTAAAACTAACATTTAGCTGGTCCGAGAGTTGTCTTAGATTATGTTCTATGGTGCTGCTATTAAAGTTAGATTTATCTTTGCTTGTATTGGCCAGTGAGTCTAAAGTTTTGTTTAGCACTTCTGCTGCAAATGCTTTTTTGTCCTTAAAATGATTTTTTATTTCTGCATCATATTCAACTTTTACAAAAAAAGGGCCTATTAACTTGTCGCATTCGCTTAAAGTTTTTATTCTTTCTTTTACCAGAGGAACTATTTTTATAATTTTTTCATCTAACCCTTCCACTATTTCATGACCAGCAGGTATTTTTTCCAGCTTGTTTTTGGAAAGTATATTTTGCAGTACTCTTTTTTTTATTACTTCTTTTAATTTTTTATCTTCTGTATCCCTTATGTAATGCCCATTTATCCAGAGAAGTTTGCTGTAGTCAAATTTAGCCGGCTTTTTAGTAATTGAATCAAGGCTGAATTTATCAACAAGCTCGGAAGCAGAGAATATGGTGGTTTTTTCATCATAAGCCCAGCCAAGAAGGGCAAGGTAATTTAAAATTGCCTGGGGAAGGAAACCTTCTTCTCTATATGATTCTATTGATATGGAGCCATGCCGCTTGCTTAGTTTTTGGCCATCTGAACCTAAAATCATTGGAAGATGGGTAAAATCAGGAGGTACAAAGTTTAGTGCATTATAAATTAATATTTGTTTTGGTGTATTTGACAAGTGATCCTCGCCTCTTATTATATTAGAAATTTCCATCAAGGCATCGTCTATGGCTACTGAAAAATTGTAAGTTGGAAGTCCATTTGACCTTATTATTATGAAATCCTCTATGTTGCTGCTGTTTACTGTAATGGTTCCGTACACGTTATCTGCAAATGTAATGGTTTTGTTGTCAGGTACCAGCAGCCTTACTGCGTATTTTTTCCCAAGATCTATATTTTTTTTAATTTCCCCGGCAGATAAATTCAGGCATTTTCTGTCATATTTATAGAATTTATTATCTTTTAAAGCTTTCTCTCTTTTGTCCTTAAGCTCCTCAGGACTACAGAAGCAGTGGTAAGCTTTTCTTTCCCGGATTAATTTTTTTGTGTACTCTTTGTAAATATCTACTCTTGCTGATTGCCTGTACGGAGAGTATCTTCCTCCTGCATCAGGGCCCTCATCCCAATTTAATCCCAGCCATTTTAATGAATTAAGCATAAGACTTATTGTATCTTCCTGGTGCCTTGCTATATCGGTATCTTCTATTCTTATTATAAATTTCCCATTATTTTTTCGTGCATATAACCAGTTAAACAGGGCAGTTCTTGCACTTCCAATATGCAGAAAACCTGTGGGGCTTGGAGCAAATCTTACTCTTACCTTGCTGCTGCTTTTTCTTTTCTCATTCATTTCTAATTAATTTTAACTTTCACTGAAATAATATTACTTTTTTAGTGCAGTAAAATTTTTAAAAGGCTTGTAGCATTTTGAAGATGCCCGGGCCTATGGATTTACCCAGACTTTTATTTTTCTTATTGTTTCTACTGGCTGTCCCCACATTGGGTCCTGTCTGTGGGTATATCCTGAAGGAACTTCGCCATAATGTTCATTTTCATATTCAATGTGTGTATACCCTGATTCTATCAGGAGATGGTTTGCTTCATTTATAGGCATAAGCGCTACCATTGGCATGATTGGTATAGCATCAGGAGGGATTGGTATTTGGTTTTTTGGTTCCTGGCCATAGCGAAACTGCTTTATGGTAATCTGGTCCATGGCGGTAAATCTGTTGGGAAGCATTATTTCACCGGTTTCAGGATTAGCCACAACCTGTATGTCAATGGTATCTTCCTGCGGCCTTACAAAATTCTCAGCAGGTAAACCTTTGGTAGCTTCTTTCATAAAAAGATTCCAGATCATTGCAGGATGTGCTCCACCCTGAACTCTCATGTCGTGTATTGTTCCCATTTTTTTATTGACCTCGGGATAGCCCATCCACACACAGGCTGCAAGGTTTGTAGTAAAACCTGTAAACCATGCATTTTCAGCCTCATCTGTGGTTCCTGTTTTACCTGCGCATGGCCTGTCATCAAGCCTTGCTCTTGTACCTGTTCCTCTTTGCATAACCTGCTGCATTATTTCTATGGCTCTGTATGCATTAATAGCTGAGAGGACTTTCATGCCTTCTTGCTGATGTTCTTCGAGAGTATTTCCATCTTTATCTAATACTTTTAATATAGCTACAGAGTCATGTCTTGTTCCGTAGTCAGCAATTGTGCAAAATGCTGTACAAACTTCAAGCGGTGAAACGCCAACAGTGAGTCCGCCCAGGCCAATGGCAGGATAGGGATTTAGCGGGGTAGTAACACCCATATCTTTTGCAACTTTTGCAATGCTGTAAGCTCCTACTTTCATGATAAGCTGCGCATACACTACATTGACTGATTTTACAGTGGCTTCAAATATTGGCATCTCGTTTGTTTCAAAATTTTGGCCCCTATAGTTAGATACCTCCCATGGCTGGCTGCTTTCTATGTCATATACTATTGCACCGTTGGGGTTGAAAGTAATATTAGGGCTTATGCCCTGCTGTAGTGCAGCCATAAGTACAAATACCTTAAATGTAGATCCGGGCTGTCTTTTAGCCTGTGTTGCTAAATTAAATTTCATTTCACTGAAATCTTTTCCTCCAACCATAGCCTTAATGTAGCCGCTTGTAGGATCTATGGCTACAAGGGAGGCTGAAGGGTCATCAGGATCTGGAAGTACCTGGGATATAGCGTTTTCTGCAGCTGCCTGCATCTCTGGGTCAAGAGTGGTATATATCTCAAATCCTCCCCTAAATACTCTTTGTACTCCGTATTTTTCAATTAATTTTTGTTTAACATATTCTACAAAATAAAGCGCAAATCCTTTATCTGTTTCCTCTGCAGGTCTTTGTGTAATTATTGGAAGCTTAATTGCACTATTGTAGTCATCTTCTGAAATATAGTTAAGTTCCAGCATTTTAGCGAGTACTGCGTTTCTTCTGTCAAGGGCAGCTTCTTTGTTAAGGTAAGGGGAATGACTTGGATTCTGTGGAAGGCCTGCAACCAGCGCGCATTCTGCTAAACTTAGGTACTCAACATCTTTATTAAAGTAGGTATTAGCTGCTGCCTGCACGCCATATGCTCCTTCTCCAAAGTAAACAGTGTTCAGGTACATCTCCAGTATTTCATCTTTGGAATAAATTTTTTCAAGTTGGTATGCGAGAGCAGCTTCTTTTATTTTCCTTTCAAAAGTTATATCGGTTTTTTCTTCCGGGATATAAACATTTCTTACATACTGCTGGGTCAAGGTGCTTGCACCCTGAGATACATCTCCTGTCTTTAAATTTACAAGAAGCGCTCTTGCTATAGCTTCTACATCAAACCCCTTATGTTTGTAAAACCTCTCATCTTCAATTGCAAGGACAGCATTTTTAAGGTTTTTGGGCACACGCTCAAGTGATACGAGCTCCCTGTTTTCCTCACCGTGAAAAGTTGCAATTAAAGTCCCGTCTGCAGCGTATATTCTTGATGTCAGGGCATTTTCTGTAGGCGAAAAATCTTCCAGATCAGGCAGACTCTTCATAAAGTCAACCATTACTGTTCCGACAACCATAAAAAACCCGGAAAATGCAACTGTAAATAATAACGTAATTGCAAGAATAATTATTATTATAGATATGGCTATCTTAAAGCCTTTTCTATTTTTATGTTTTTTTCTTACTCCGGACATATTCTTTCTTATTATATTGATTATGAGTAGAGATTTTACCTAAATTCTAAAGCAAAGTCTAAATTATATAAACATTTTTAATATTTTTAAATGCTGCGGCTTATGTTTTTGGCAATTAGCTATAGAAACTTAAAAAATAAAGGCACTAAATGTTGTAAAGACGGGTATTTTAGCAATCTGTTGATATATATTGCAATTATGCAATATATTGCATATAATAATCAAAACATTTATATTATTAAATAATTTATTTACGAGGAGTTGTCTATGAGTTATGTTAGTACAAAAGAAATTCTTATAAGGGCCAGAAAAGAAAAGTTTGTTGTCGGTGCCTTTAATGCAGTTGACTATACTACAATTGCAGCAATAGTAAAAGCTGCGAAGGAGAAAAGATCCCCAGTAATTGTGCAAACTTCTCAAAAAATAGTGCAATATTTTGGATATAAAATTTTGCCTGAAATGATTAAATCTTTGGCTCAGGATGCAGATGTTCCAGTAGCTATGATATTAGATCATGGCACAAATCTGGGGGTAATCGAAAATTGTATAAAGTATGGATGGAGCTCTGTAATGATTGATGCTTCCTCCTACCCTTTTGAAAAAAATATAGAGATAACAAAAAAAGTTGTAGAGATGGCCCACAAAAGAGGTGTTTCTGTTGAAGGTGAAATTGGCCGTATCGGAGGCAAAGAAGAGCATGTAATAGTAGAAGAAAATAGTACCCTCCTTACAGATCCGGAAAAAGCAGTTGAATTTCAAAGAAAAACCGGAGTTGACTCGCTGGCTGTTGCAATTGGGACAAAGCATGGACTTTATGGGGGTAATTGTGAACTGGATTTTAACAGGCTTGGCAGGATTATGGAACTATCGGATTTTCCAATTGTTATTCACGGGTGCTCGGATCTCCCCATAGAAGATACCAGAAGGTTAGTTTCTTATGGGCCCTCAAAAATGAATATTTCAACTGAGATAAAACACAAATATTTAGATTCTTATAAAAGCTATATAGGAGAAAATCCAGATGAATATGAACCTGTAAAGACAATTAGATTTGTTGAAAACGAGGTAAAAAAATTAGTAGAAAAATTTATAGATATTTTTAAAAGTTCAAATAAAGCATAAGAAGTAAATCTATATAAAAAAGCGATTAATAAAAGTTGTGCATTATGGGTTCAGATAACTATATACAAAAAAATAAAGATTGTGAACGCAGGTATGAATGTGATATGCACTGCCATACTACAAG
>JAUVXY010000020.1 GCA_030603375.1 Actinomycetes bacterium
ATCTATTCCTTTTGCATAAATATTTTTTGAAGTCATAAATCCAATATTATGGCCGCCTTTAATTTCAAGGAATTGTTTTGGTTCATTGGCTTCTTCAAATAGTTTTTCCCCATGTGAAAAAGGAATATATTCATCGTCACAACTATGTATAATTAAGACAGGGCAGTCAACTCTTTTGAGGTAATCAATTGTATTATAATTAAATTTAAAAAACCTCCTGACTGGTAGATATGGATACAGTTGGGCTCCGATGTCTTTAATTGAAGTAAATGCAGAATCTAAAATAAGCGCTCCTGGCTTATTTTCTTTTGCCAGCCAGGAGGCGATGGGGGCACCGAGAGATCTCCCAAATAGAATAATTTCATCAGGGACTATCTTCTGTTTTTTGATAAGATAGTCCCATGCTGCTTTTGCATCAAGATAGGTGCCTTCTTCAGTAGGTTCCCCTTCACTTTTGCCATAACCGCGATAATCAATAATAAATACGCTTAGATTGAGCCCGCAGAAAATTTCAATCAAGTCCAGGCGATTTGAAATGTTGCCTCCATTTCCATGAAAAAATAATACCACTGCTCCTGGTTTATCAGCCGGGACATACCAGCCTGACAGGTCTATTCCATCCGAAGTTCTAATAGTAACCTCCTCATACAGGAGCCCCATATCAGAGGGGTTGGCAGTAATTTCACGAGCCGGGAAATAAACATACCTGGATTGGTTCAAGCATAGATAAACTGCCTGACTACCATATATAACAATTATTCCTGCTGCAAGCGCTATAAACCCATATAATATTTTTTGATAAACCATTTTATTTTAGCAAAATTCCATAGCAAGAATAAAAAAATTTATTTAATCTCACTGCTTATTGTTAATTAAAAAATAAATCAAGCTTATTTATGCATTGTAGATATTGTTTATATGAATTTCAACTATACGCTTATGCTTAATTTTTTACCATTGCACCTAACACTTTGTAACATTCATGGTATCTTTTGAAAACTTTAAAGAAAGAGCAGACAATGCTTCTGCGATTTTACCAGACCTTGATTGCCGGAGTTCCATTCTTAAATCCCTGGCCGAATCAGCTCTCTTTTTCAATATTGCCAGATCTCGTCGGCCTGGATTTAACTTAACCTCAAGTCCGATAGAATTATCAAGAATAAAACGATGGTTTAACTTGGATTTTTTTTCTATAATCTAATATATGCATTTTGATCATCTTAGAGGGAGGTGTTTTGTGGCAGAAAAAGGCAAGGGTAAAAGTCCAGGTGAAAGTCTGGGCGAACTTGTAAAAGAATTTGGAGATGCTGTAAGCAAGATTTTTGATGATCCTGAACTGAAGAAAAAAGCAAAAGATTTTGGTGATAGTGCAGTTAAATCAGCAAAACTCTTCGGTCAAAGATTCAAGGATGAAGAAGTAAAGAGTAAATTTAAGGATGTGGGAAAAGCTGCCTGTGACTTCGGCAATAGTGTGTCAGATTATTTCAAGGAAGATGCCGGAACTAAAGCAGAAGGCTCAGGCTCTAAAAAAAGATGACTGGGAAAAAAGCTAGATGAAAAGACGGCCCTGTTCGGTATTGCAGCAACAATAGCATGGCTAACTGACAAAAAAGCCCCTTGTATCAAAGACAGTCTTTGATGTGCCAAATTCAAAACCTGCAGTTTCAATACAGTAAAAATGATGGAATACCTGCAGCTGCAGCAGTATTTTGCTCTCATATACCGGACAGGGGTGAACAGACGGTCCACTATTACAGATTCTCTAGTAATGTTGTAAGGTGCAGGCATAAAAAAGATTCTGGATTACCTTAAGATATATGAATTTGAAAGAACAACAATGGCAGATGCCCGGGTATGAATGGTCCAGCTGTAAAAACTTGCCATTTCTTTTTTATGCCTGCTTGCTCTAACATAAAAATACCCATAAAAAATTAGCACCATTCCAAGTATGCGGACCACAATATCGTTCGAAATTCCAGGATTTAAAAAATTAATAAGAATGTTTGGGGCCAATAATAAAAATAGTCCATCTATAATTATATAAATACCAGAAAAGAATATGCTTTTTACTGTTCTATTGATAATAGCCTTCCTTACAAACTTTATAGTTATGATATTTTTATTAAGTGCTTGGTAAAATTTTCCCTTTTACTCCCCTGCTGATATTATCCTTTCTCATGTTTTTTTGCCTCATATAAGGGGACTTCCCAAGTAGCCAGTAGCGGACAATTGGCCGGACAATTCTAGCCAGATACCTTTTAATCCCAAGAAAGGTTTTTATATCAATTATAAAATCATCCAGCGTGTGTTTTTGATACCTTAAAAGTTTTTGGCTTTCCCCGGTATCCAGCCAGTCAATGTAAAAAGGGTTCGTTGTAAAAGCTTCCCCCGGCAACATCCCAATGCCAATAGCTTCTAAAACTTTCTTTATAAAATCTCTTTGATACATCTGGCAGCTGGGACCTCCTCCTATAAGCAAGATTTTGCCCCACACTTCATTGCTTGAGGCTGCCCGGGCAAAGGCAATACCAGCATCGCAAGAGTGAATTAATTCAATTCTGTTACCAAGTGGAACCTGAAAAAGCATGGGATCAATCTGGCATAAGGAAACAGAAAGTACCGCACCTATCCTAAGGATGGTCCAATCAAGGCCAGAAATTTTTACCAGCTGCTCACAGGCAATCTTATGATGTGAATAATTATCAGTTGGCTTTACCTGTTCGGAAGCAACCCGTGGAGAACTTAGTTCCTGCGTTTTACCATATACTGAAACTGTAGAAGCAAAAACAATTTTCGGTTTTTTCTCCAGAGATCTCATAGCATTAAGCAAGTTATGTGTACCTTCTACATTTATTTTCCATGCCCAATTTGGCTTTTCTTCGCTCACAGGCGGGATGATAAAAGCCAGATGTATCACTACATCCTGCCCCCTTACTGCCTTTGCAACATCGTTCCTGTTAATTATATTACCCCAAAACATTTCTATATCTGACTTAAATCTTTCATAAATTTTTTTGTTGGCCCCGGTTTTTAGTTCTAAAACTCTAACCTCATGACCCTCTTTTATCAGCTCTTCCAAAGTATGTATTCCAACACTTCCAAAAGCGCCGGTAACTAATATCTTCAACTTAATTTCACCTCTCTAAAAATTTTAAATTAAATATATGCTAATTTCTTATTTTACTCTTCCTGCCTGACACCCGATCAGCGGCCAGGCCTCCAATTAATATGGCAGAGCTTTCACGCGCTACCTTGTCCCAATCAGCTCCATCAGGATCCAGCAAGCCCTGCATCATGAGCCCCACAGCAACTGCCATGATAATTCTTGATGCTGCCACAGGATTAACCTCTCTTACAACCCCGCTGTCTATGCCTTCGTTAATTACTTTTTTAAAAAAATCCAGATATCTTTTATAAAAAGTTATGGTTTTTTCTTTTAGCTCCGGATCTCTTGAAGATTTGATCCATAATTCCAAAAATATTGGCAGCTGTTCACCGGCTTCAACAAAAACCGGGCGCGCCTTGCCGGCAATATTCGTAAAAAGTTCCTGCATGTTTTTGGAGCTGTCCTGGGTTGATTTAATATAATCATCAACTCTTTCTAACCATTGATTTAAAAGTTCTATTATCAAATCCTGTTTGCTGGCAAAATGATGATAAAAACCGCCCTTGCTCAAACCTGCATGCCTGCATATTTCATCTACACTTGCCGCATCAAAACCATTTTTTGAAAAACAGATTGCTGCAGATTTCAGTAGTTTGTTTTTTGATGCTGCTCCTTTCTCCTTTAATTTCATGCCTGCTCCTTTTTTATATTAACTTTTAAATTCATATTCTAATGATATCTAAATAGGTAAATTTTAAAACATACCAACCAGTCGGTACTTATTTTACCTTACTGATTTAATAAAATCAACAAAATTTCCCATTTAAATAATATTTTAAGGGCTAAACTGTTCTGCCTGCTTAATCCTCTCCATTGTGGAGGGGTGGCTGTACAGCAAGGTTTTTATTAAAGGGTGGGGACAAACATTGGAAAGATTGGAATTAGCAAGTTTTACTGTCAGCAAAACTTGCGTCTCAGAATCTTCAGTCAATTTGAGAGCAAATTCATCTGCCTGTTTTTCAAAAAACCTGGAGATTGTATTTTGAACCGGCATGGTAATAAAAGAGAGAGTGGACATCAGAAGAATAATTAAAAGTATTGCCCTAAAGTCCCCGACCAGCCCTGCTTTTCCCAGCATTACCCGGAGCAGGAAAATTGCAAGTACCCCGAAGGCAGAACCCAGTACAATACTTTTTATTATATGTTTGTAATGCCAGTGGCCTATCTCATGAGCTATTACTGCTACTGTTTCCTGGCCTGTAAACTTATTCAGCAGGTTATCAAATATGACTATGCGTTTTGAATTTCCAATACCGGTAAAATAGGCATTGGCTTTGCTTGTCCGCCTGCTTGCGTCAGCTATCAGCACCTCGTCTATTTCTATGCCTGCTTTTTTGGAAATATCAATAATCTGGCTTTTTAATTTGCTGTCTTCCAATTTTTCAAACTTATAGAAAAGTGGATCAATTATTATAGGATAAAGGTAGGTTCCAATAATTATAAAAATGATGAACACTGCAGATGATACTTGCCACCAGTGCTTTGGAAGATAAATCATTAAAGCATATATGCCGGTTAATGCTCCAGTTGAAATAACAAATGATATGGCCCAGCTTTTAATAAAATCTAAGAGCCACATGCTTAAAGTCTGATTTGACAGACCAAAGCTGTGTTCAACTATAAAACCCCTGTAATAGCTTAAAGGAAGAAGTATCAATTGCAAAATTACATAAAAAAGCGTTATGTAGGCTAAAGCCATAAAAATAGGCACTCTTGGTGTTTTGGAAAAATATTTCCAGGAAATAAAAAGTACTGCCACCATAAAAAACAAGGAAATCATTTTACTTGCCAGCGAAATAGTAAGGCTTATTTTATGATATTCTGATGACTCTCTTAAAAAGTCCTGATTAAAATATCTTAATACTTCATTACCGCCAACTGGTTTATAAAATATATTTATCACCAATATGGTTATTACGCCAAGAAATACTGCCATAACAGAAATAATAACAAACCAAGTTAGCAAAGGAGAAGCATTAAATATCTTAGAATTCATAATTTTCCCCTTTTAACATATTACTTTTTTACCTGATTTGGAAGATTTTAAAATCGTACCATAAATACCCGCTGCTTTACAGCCTGTTTAAAAGTATCTGTCATCTGCTCTAACATAGTATTAATATAAAGCAATCCTTTTGGGCCATGGATTTTTTAAAGCAGTTTTCCAGGTTTTATCAATATATTGGTGGGTATAAGATTGTTCAACTAAGTGGAAAATATATGCACCTTTATCAGATAACCCATAGCCATTTTTATATCTTTTAATATATTTTAGTTTCTCACCCCAATATAATTCAAGCTTGAATACATCTTCAAGTTTTTTACCAAAAAGCCTATAAAAGTTCTTCTGGCTAATATCGAGGTTATACGAGGACCAGAACAGCCAATAAAGGGCTCTCGTTCTCTCATTAAATTTTAAACCAAGAGCAGTAGGAATTTTATTGTCGTCAAGGCATTTAATATACTCTTTAACTGAAAAAGTATTTATCTTAAATATTTCCTTAAGCAGACTGGCTGCGCTTGGCCCAAATCCTACATAATTATCCCTGGTTACAGAAGAATATTTTGGTGTATTTTTTTTAGAAAAAGTCCAAACAGAGTTTCTCTCGTAACCCATCTTCTTACTAATATTTAAAAGACTTTCCAACATTCGTTTCTTTAACTTTTTACCAGGTGGCCTTTCTTTAAGTTTCGTATAAGAAAAATAAATAAAGGGGTAAGTTGATATTTGAGTAGCGCCTAAACTTGCCGCTATTTCGAAATCCTTCATCAAGTCCTCCATTGTTTGCCCGGGAATACCAAAGATTAAATCGACATCAATCGCCTTAAATCCAACTCTTTTTGCTGCCTTTAGTTTGCTTACACTGTCTATTTTTTCTCTACCCAATGCAGCAATGCACTTATCCTGGAAAGATTGAATGCCTATACTTATCATATCAAATCCACAGCTTTTAATTCTTCTCAGTAGGGCTTCATTTATATCCAGAGGATGTAATTCTATCCCTGCATTACCTTTAATAATAAATAAGCTTTTGATTGTATCCATTAAATCAGGTAAGTAATCTACCATTAGGGCAGGAGTTCCTCCTCCAAAATAAACACTGGTAATTTCCTTTTTCTTATCGGCTAATCCTGATACCAGATATAACTCTTTTATTAAAGCCTTATAAAATTCTTCTAAGATATCTCTATCAAACTTTATTTTGTAATAAGGGCAAAATGAGCAAATCTTTCTGCAAAATGGTATATGAAAATATAGGCCTAAGTTTTCAACATCAATATCCAATTTGTATTTAAAATTATTCTCAAAAACAAATGGCTTAATTGATCTGGCCATCAATAATCTTAATATATTTGTAAGCATTTATTGCTCCCCTTGTGTGACTATTTATAAATCAGATTCAAATTGAAAAAAAATTTATTTCATTAAGAATTAACTTCCCAACACTAATTTCCAGTAGATCATATAACTTACGAGAGGCTTAAATATTAAAGTCCAATCCTTTTCAAATCCTATAATGTTCAAATATTCCGACTATATTACTATAGGGTCATAGATTCCCCATACAATAAATAAAATAGGCACTAATATCATTGGAAATATAACTAACAATGTCCCAAATTATCTGAAGTTTATAGTTTGCAACAGTTATATTGTCCTTAAGATCAGAATTTAAATCTTTTTTATTATTATAAGTCTCCTCTGAGGTGTTCACAACAAGGTAGGTTTTAACTAATGCAGATACGGCACAATATGGAATTAAGGAAAGAAATTTTTGAACCATTTTGCTATTGGAAGAAACTACTCAATTAGCTTTTGCTTCTTCTTTCACTTTGTAGAATTCATACCTATTTTTCCCTGATTTTTTAGCAGAATACATCGCCTCATCAGCTTGCCTGATGAGCTCTTCAGTATTACTGCTGCCAACCTGAAAGGAGCTAATGCCTATGCTAACTCCAATAGAGGCGTCCTGTCCATTTAAATCAAATTTTGAATCCGCCGCATTTATAATTTTTCGGGCAATTATGATTACATCTTTTTCTTTTTCAACTCCCGGCAGAATGATGGCAAACTCATCTCCTCCCATCCGGGCTAAAATATCTGATTTTCGCAAACAATGCGATATTCTTTTCGCTGCCTTTTTTAATAAGACATCTCCCATAGCATGCCCTAATTTATCATTCACATTTTTAAAATCATCAAAATCTAAATACAGGAGAGCAAATCTTTTATTGTTTCGCTCGGCAAGATCTATGGTATTTTGCAGTTGCGGATAAAACAGCTTCCTGTTAGGGACACCGGTAAGTTCATCGTAGAGAGCGCTTCTTTTAAGTTTTTTATTGGCTTTTTCAAGCTGACTGTTTTTTTTTCTCAGACTATTTACCAGAATCCTGATAAAAAATCCTACACTCAGCAAAAACACTGTTACATTTAATAAGTAATCAACATATTTTTCAGTAAGTGTTTCATACGCGCCTACCCATTCCGGATGATAATATTCAACGCCGACAAGTGCCATAACAATCATTGGACCAAGGAAAAAAAATATATGTCTCCTAAACCCTTTTAGGCAAACCACCGAAAGCATACTGCCGGAAATAAAAAATAAACCGGCAAAACCGTTAGAACCAACACCGGTAAACCACAGGATACTTAGAAATATATATAACAATATTATAAATATTTCAAGGTATGCCTTATGTTTAAATCTTGACAAACAATAGATAGCCAGAGAACTAATTCCCACAGTACATATAACAAGGGTGTGGAGTAAATTCAATCCAGCAAAATAGATAGAAATACCAAGGAAGATGGCTACAAAAGAAGCAGTAAAAGCAAAAATATTAAAAGTGATTTCTTCAAAACTATAATATTTAGCAGGGTCCCTTGCAATAAATAAAAATAGATTAAATTTTTGTTTATTCTTTTTTTGTTTTCTCGAAACAAGCAAGGTGGACCTGCTTTAAAATTAAAATAAATTAAAATAAATTGTATATAACAAGTGGAAATATAGCAACATTTCAAACGAAAAATCCCCTGCTTTTTATAAAAAAATCAAAAACTTTTTAATTTTTACTCTTTCTTTATAGATTTACTTTTTTGGCAATTTTTAACTTTACCCAATATTTTTATTGTGCTAAAATGTAAGCGTTTCCAATATTATATTATATTACAAAAAAATATAATTACAATAGGTCCATTTACATAATTAAAATGAATTTAATTATGTAACCAAGCATGTAAAAGAAGTTAGAATATGAAACAAAATAAAACTATATATCCTCCGGATCCCTGGCACATCAGAGAAATAAGCTATAGACCAGAATATCTTGAGCGGAATGAAACAATATTTGCTCTTGCAAACGGATATTTCGGCACCCGCGGGACCTTTGAAGAGACTGCCGGGAACATACAGCCGGCAACATTTATTAACGGTTTTTACGAAACTGCACCAATACAGTATGGAGAAAAGGCATTCGGGTACCCAGAAAAAAGGCAGGTGATGATCTGTGTGCCAGAAGCAAAAAATATCAATCTGACAGTGGACGGAGAATCCTTTGATCTGTCAACCGGCAAAATATTATCTTATGAGCGGACACTCCACATGAAGGAAGGTGCCCTGGTACGAATAGTGAAATGGGAATCTGGGTCCGGAAAACAGATCGAGCTACGGATAAAGCGACTTGTATCATTGGACCATCCTCATCTTGCTGCAATTGAGTATGCAGTAAAACCATTGAACTGTTCTGCTGATATCAAACTTATTTCCGGTATAAGTGGAGGTATTCAGAGAAAAACTGCTTCTAATGATAGCAGGGTAGGAATTAACTTTGATGGAAATGTTCTTATTACTAAAAATAGATATGTGCAGGATTACCGGGCCGTACTGCTCCAGAAAACCATTTCAAGTGGCTTTTCGGTTATATGCGGAGTGGACCACCAACTGTCTGGCGGAAACAGCATAGTTTGTTCTAACAAGATTGGCAAGGATGAAGTTTCGTTAAGTTTCAAAACCCGATGTGAGAAAGATAGCTATTTAACCTGTACTAAATATATTAGTTATTTTACAAGCCTGGAACTTCCGGAAAATCTGCTGCCAGATAACCTCGGGTGTGAACTTGAAAGTGGAAAACATATAGGGTTTAAAAATCTTCTTACTGAACAGAAGGCTTACCTTACAAGTTTCTGGAACCGATGCGATATCCAGATTGATGAAGGAGATGAGCCACTGCTGCAGCAAGGTTTAAGATTCAGCATGTTTAGTCTTCTACAGGCAGCGGGCCGTGACGGCTTGCGGAGTGTTGCAGCTAAGGGCCTTACAGGCAGCGGATACCAGGGAAATTATTTCTGGGATACAGAAATCTATATGCTTCCTTTTTATACCTATACCTGCCCGGAAATTGCCCGTTCACTTCTGGATTTCAGGTATCGGACACTTGGGAAAGCCAGGGAAAGAGCCATTGTAATGTCTCAAAAGGGAGCACTTTTCCCCTGGAGAACTATTAACGGAGAAGAAAACTCTCCATATTTTCCTGCCGGTACCGCCCAGTATCATATAAATGCCAATATTATCTATGGAATCCGGCAATACTTAAAGGTTAACAAAGATATCAACTGGTTTAAACAATATGGTGCGGAGATCATTTTTGAAACAGCTCGATTTTGGCATGATCTTGGAGACTATATTGCCTCAAAGGAAGGAAAGTTCTGTATTAATGAGGTAACCGGTCCCGATGAATATACGGCCATGGTTAATAATAATATGTTTACTAATGTAATGGCTGCCGACCATCTGCAATTTGCAGCTGAAATTGCTGATTACCTTAGGCAGGAATTCACAAAAGATTATCAGAGCATATCAACCCGAATAAATCTTACTGATGATGAAATCAAGCAGTGGCGCAAAGCATCGGAAATGATGTATGTTCCATATAATCAGAAGCTTGGCATTCATCCTCAAGATGATTGTTTTTTAGAAAAAGCAGTATGGGATGTTGCCGCAATTCCGAAAAATAAATTTCCCCTTATTTTTAATTACCACTACCTGGTTATTTACCGCTACCAGGTGTTAAAGCAGCCGGATGTAGTACTCGCCATGTTTTTGCAGGGACACCGCTTTCCCATATGGGATAAATGGCGAAACTTCAGATATTATGATCCGCTCACAACTGGTGATTCATCCCTTTCTCCCTGCGTTCAGTGTATTGAGGCAGCTGAGATCGGCATGATAGAGAAAAGTTATTACTACTTCATGCGCACGGCCCGGATGGATATTGATAATATTAACGGAAATGTCAAGGATGGGATACATGCAGCAGCTATGGCAGGTACCTGGCTTGCCATTATTTATGGATTTGCCGGTATGCGTGATACAGGAAAACTGTTAACTTTTAAACCTGTGCTTCCAAAAGCATTTAAAAGACTCAAATTTCGCCTTATGTATAGACACCGTCTGCTTGAAATTAATATCATCCCGCAATCAGTGAAGTATTTGCTGATTGATGGTGAAAAACTTACAATTAGACATGAGTACGAAGAGATTACCCTGTTGCCTGACAAGCCATTTGAAGTGAGCCTGCACCCTGCTCTGAAGGCTGTCATTTTCGATTTGGATGGCGTAATCACTGATACTGCTGAATATCACTATCAGGCATGGAAATACTTGAGCAATGAACTGGGAATTCCCTTTGACAGGAAGTTCAATGAGCGCCTTAAGGGAATTGACAGGATGAAATCTCTTGAGCTCATACTGGAGAGAGGAAATATTAAATTAAGTGAAAGCAAGAAAACAGAGTTGGCCATACAGAAAAATCAGCATTATCAGAAACTAATAGCTATGGTTACTCCAGAAAATATCCTCCCCGGTATCAGCAATTTCTTAAAAGAATTGAAAAATTCCGGGATAAAAACAGCTATTGCGTCAGTTAGCAAAAATGCAATGACGGTCCTCAAGAGCCTGGGGATAAAGGACCAATTTGATTTTATTGTTAATGCTGCTGATATCATAAAAGGGAAACCGGATCCGGAGATCTTTTTCAGGGCAGCAGAAGGGCTTAAGATTCTTCCCCGTGATTGTGCAGGTATTGAGGACTCTTCAGCTGGCATTGAGTCAATAAAACAAGCTGGAATGTATTCAATTGGAGTTGGTTCCGGCTCTGGAAATCCGCATTGGAAGATAAAAGATACAACCACACTCACCCTTGATGCGTTAAAGACCAGATTTTATAAGTTTTTTGCCTGTCCTCCGCAAGAAGTATGCTAACTATTCCACAAGCATGCTCTCATTATAAATTTAGGAAGAACCGCCAGCAGAGCGATTGAAATAATCGTATTTCAGGAAAAGGTGCGGTATTTGAAGAATCCATTATCTAAAACTCTGTGCAGGTACGCAGGCAAGAAGATGCTGTATCAATTTACAATAATCAATGTGCTATTCGAAATTTTACCAAACTATTTTCATTACGTATAGTACTACCCCTTTATGGATCCCGACAAAATTCCACGGACAAAGTATCGCTGCAGAGAAAAGAATACAAGTAAAGGCAGTACCATAGATATGAATGCAGCAGCAGTAAGCAAATGCCAGTTCTGGCCCAATGAGTTTACTAAGCTGCTCAATCTTAGTGTAAGAGGTGCCACTTTTTCAGTTCCTCCTAAGTATATTAATGCAACAAGAAGATCATTCCAGCACCATAGAAATTGAAAAATTGTAAGTGAAGCTAATGCAGGAACAGATAAAGGCAATGCTAAACGAAAGAAAGCAGTATGGTGAGATGCTCCGTCCAGAAAAGCTGACTCAAATATATCTTCAGGGAGAGAGCCAAAAAAGTTACGCAGCAAAAATATAGCAAATGGAAGACCATATCCAGCATGTGCCAGCCAGATTCCATAAAATGTACCTGCTAATCCCAATTTATTATATATTCTTAAAATAGGGATCAGTGTCATTTGTATGGGAACAATCAATAAGCCTACAACAATCGCAAATAATATTTGTCTTCCTGAAAATTCCATACGGGCAAAAGCATACGCTGCAAATGCAGCAACCATTATAGTAATAACTGTAGAAGGAATAGTTATAATTAAACTGTTAAGAAAGGCGCGTCCCATTCCACTTGCACTAATTACTTGAGAATAATTTTCTGTTGAATATTGGCTAAAATCAAGTAAATGCGAAAAAACTGTCCACCAACCTGAGGATAAAACATCGTTTCTAGTTCTAACTGAACTTACCAGAAGTCCCAATGATGGTACGAGCCATATAGAACCTGCAAAGATAATAACAACATGCAGAATGGTTCGTGAACATATTTTTGTTGCTCTTTTATTCATCGCATAGCTTCCTGTTCTCTGAATCGACGGATGTTAATTATCATTATTGGAATAATTACTACTAATAAAATAACAGCAATGGCACTTGCACGCCCGAAGTCATGAAAGTGGAACATCTCTTTATACATTCGGTTTGCGATAACTTCAGTCCCAAATTCACCGTTTGTCATAACATAAACAATATCAAAAACCTTAAGTACATTAATTATCATCGTTGTAGCAACAACAGCAATTGTTGGCTTCATCATTGGTATAGTAATGCGCCAGAAGACCTGCAACTCGGTAGCTCCATCTACACGTGCTGCTTCTAACAACTCTTTTGGTATACCTTTATATGCTGCTGATAGAATAACCATGCAAAAACCTACCCATATCCAGATACCCACAAAGATCAGAGCAAAATTGTTTGTTATCCTGTTAACGAGCCAAGCAATTGGCTCGAAATTAGGAAATTTACTTAAAACTGCATTTAAAATTCCGATCTGAGGTGAATTTGCAGGTCTATATGTGTACACAAACTTCCAGATAACTCCAGCACCTACGAAAGATATTGCCATTGGAAGGAAGATTATAGACTTGGCGATTGCTTCATAGCGAACGCGATCGAAAAGTACAGCAAAAATCAAGCCCAGTGAAACTGTAAAGATAGTAAAAACTACCAACCATAGAAGATTGTTTCTAAATGCAATTAACATTAGTTTTTTAGTAAAAGCAAATATATAATTGCTCAAACCAACAAAACTTTTCGAGTCTTTGCCAAAAAAGCTAATATAGAATGTGTTGATAACAGGATAAACTAAGAAGAATATAAGTATTAATAATGCTGGTGTTATGTAAACCCAGGGCCATATATCTTTTTTCTTTACAGCCATTATACCTTTAACAATAAACTTTTTGTTTTTATATTATAATATGGTTAAAATTAAGGCAATCCAGCACAATGTTGGATTGCCTTAATACAATCTAGGACATTAATTGTTATTTATAGGCATCAACGGCACTGTCCTCAATTTGTTCAAGAACACCATCAAGATCTTCCCCGCTTACATAATCTAAAGTGCCTGACCAGAAAGATCCAGCACCAACAGCTGCAGGCATAAGGTCAGAGGCATCAAAACGGAAAACCTCGGCACTTACTACCATTTCAGCCATCTTTTTTGTAAGCTCGTCAGGATAAGCATCAAGACTAACTGCTTTATTAGGTGATATAAACCCACCAGCTGCAGCCCAAATTTCCTGGGGCTGGGATGCGGCAAGATATTTCACTAGTTCCTGAACCTCTGGCGTATTATTAAATACAACTATTAAGTCGGCTCCACCTAAGACTGGTGTCCCATATGCCGGATCAATGGCTGGGAATGGGAAGAAGTCATAATCCTTGCCAGCTTCAAGTCCTTCTGGGAAAAAGCCTGTTATAAAGCTAGCCTGACGATGCATATAGGCTCCTGGAGGGCTGGTAAATAATGTAGCAGGAGCGTCTCCGAAGTTAGCCGTAAGTGTGCCTATGGAACCGCCGTATTGGTACTCATCATTGGTAACTATCTCACCAAATACTTCCCAGGCATTTTTAATTTTTTGATCTGTCCATGGTATCTCATGATTAACCCATTTGTCGTAAATTTCTGGTCCAGCTGTTCGAAGCATTATATCCTCAATCCAATCAGTAGCGGGCCATCCACTTGCAGGCCCACTTTCAAAACCTATGGACCAGGGTACACTGCCATCAGAAACGATCTTGTCAGACAAATCTATTAACTCGTCCCATGTACCAGGAACCTCATACCCAGCTTCAGAGAAGGCTGGTGGATTATACCAAACAAGACTCTTGTTCGCTACTTTATAAAAGATACCATACAAAGTACCATCGTAGCTTGCCAAATCCAGCCATGCCTGTGCGTAATTTTTCTTCACTTCTTCCATTTCCATAAATCCGCTGATATCAACAAGTTTGCCTTTATTGGCTAATTCATACATCTGACCTGGATTTGGCAAAATTGCTATATCCGGAGGGTTTCCAGCTTCCACTCTTGTAGTAAGAACAGCTGCTAGATCTCGAGTGCCTTCAAATGCCATGCCAATACCTGTTTCATCTGTAAAGGGATAGACTGCCTCTTGAAATTTAGCTAACTCATCGCCTCCCCACGTACCAAGAATTGTCACGGCCCCTCTTTCTTTCTCTACTTCTACAGTTTCTACTACGGTTTCTGTTACAGTTTCTATTACGGTTTCTGTTACAGTTTCCGGTTTTCTGCACCCAGCACCAACAAGCACCATTGAAATTGTAAACACCACCAATAGAAATCCAATCACTACTTTCCTCATTTTTTCTCCTTCCTCTGTGAATTTACTTTTTTTGGAAATTTTTAATAAGATTTTTTTGAGATTTGTTTGATCTGTACGTTTTAAGGAACATTGAGTTCTACCTGACCAAATCTCATTTTTAATCTTCTAACCAGCCTCCTTTCTGAATTTTATGCTCTACTATTATTTATCTTTAAGTATTCTAAAAATTTATTATTCTATCAGTTGCAATAATTGAAAGCGCTTCCAAAAATCTAAAAAAATAAAATTTGACTTTAACTAATATTTTTATTGTGTTAGAATGTAAGCGTTTCCAATAGTACTATTTTTATTATATTACAAAAAATAATAATTGCAAGTTTTCGAATTGCTTTATCTAAAAAGTATCTGAAACGGTATCGTTGCCTCATTTAAAAAAGTATCTGAAATTATTTAAAAAATTGGGATACTTATCCTATATTTAAAATAGGATCTTCATATTTAAATATAGGGGGTGGAAAGGAT
>JAUVXY010000092.1 GCA_030603375.1 Actinomycetes bacterium
CTGCTTACTTTTACACTCTTATTTTTTAAGATAGGAGCAACCCCAAGCAGTACTGACGTTGGGTAACAACCGGGATTAGCTATATATCTGCTTTTCTTTATTTTGTCCCTATGGATTTCAGTAAGGCCATATACAAACTCAGGGAGAACTTCTGCAAGCAGGTGTTTGGTTTTGTACCAAATCTTGTAATTCTCAGGATCATTTATCCTAAAATCCGAACCGATATCTATCAGCATACCCTTGTAGCCTGTAATTTTTTCTTTTAAATATTGCATTGATTTTAATGGAGGCAGGCACAGAAACAGCACGTCAATCATCTCCAGCTCTTCTTTGCCAATATCTTCGGAAAATATTAACTCACTGGTTCCGTAATCAGAATATGATGGAAAGACTTCGCTTACTTTTAAGTTCTTATATGTTCTGGATGTTACAAATTTTATTTCCGCATACCTGTGAAAACTTAATATTTTTATTAGCTCAAGCCCTGTAAATCCTGATCCGCCAACTATGGCTGCTTTTATTTTTTTATTCTTCATTTCCAAAATCTTTTCTTTCCGGCTTTATGTTTTTAAATATTTTTCATGTTTGCTAATTCTATATTTAAATAAATTTAATGAAAAATCCAGGAAACTTTAATTTCTGCATATTATACACTTATTATAAATAATATGCAAACATTTTTACATGCGGTTTTTTAAAGCATTATTAAAATTAAAATGGTAAAATATACCAAATATGGCAAATTAAATTCTTTGATTTCAAAAACATGAAAGGAGAGAAATTAATTATGGCCGGTAAAATAGAAGTAATAATCAAAAATCATAAATTTAAAGTCAGATTAAATGATTCTAAAACTTCCCAGAAAATACTGGGCATACTTCCGATTACATCATATTTAAACACATGGGGAAATGAGATATATTTTTCTGTTCCAATGAAAGCAAAGCTGGAAAATGGCATAGAGACTTTAGACATAGGCGCAGTTGCTTTCTGGCCCCCGGGAAGCGCTCTGTGCATCTTCTTTGGCAAAACTCCAGCCAGTGCTGGAGAAAAACCGCAGGCAGCAAGTCCTGTGATAGTTGTGGGCTCCGTAGAAGATAAAAAAAGTTTGCTCGCTCTCAAGGAGATAAAATCCGGGGAGAAAATAGAGGTAAGGATCGCTAAATAAAATTTTTGATAACCCATAAATTATTTTTATTATTTTAACTAAAATCCCCTTTTGAATATCAAGTAAAATTCTCATCATGACCACTTATGCTTTTTGAATCTGAGATACATAACTTTCAACTTTCAATTCTGTATGTGAAACTATAATATCAAAGTGTGAATCGGCATGCAGAAGTATGGCTTTTGATCTAATTGCTGCAGATGCTATCAATATATCGGTATAGGGAATAGTCAAACCTTTTCTTTTGAGATCAAAAGCTAGTTCACTTGCCCTTTCCCATAATTCTGTATCTGCAGGGATCTCATTAAGGGCCTCGAGTCGATTTTTTAAGCGGTCGAATTCTCCCTTAGTTTTGGTACCTCCTAAAATCTCCAGTCTGATCATGCCAAAAGTAAAAACAATATCCATTCCTAATAGATGGTCTACTCTATCTTTTAATAATAGTAAAGGTTTCTTTCTTAAAGCAAATATCCAGGCTGAAGTATCTATAAGAACCAACTATTGCCCCTTCCTTAATTCATCAAGCTTCTCCAGGGTTAAATCTATATCAAAAGTACCCAGTTCTTTACGCAAAGCCTCGATATTCTTTTTATGTACAAGTTCTTTTAATCCTTTCTCTATTGCCTCCTTTTTACTTCTTGCCTTAGTAACCTTAATTGCACTCTCTAAAAGCTTATCATCAATAAATACAGTTGTCTTCCCCATGAATTACTCCTTATCTATACATATTCTATTTACATATTAATTATACATAAAAAATAAAAACTTTCAATAAGTCGATATCAATATCAGCAATTGATCATCTTCCCCATATTTTTATAGAAATGTCCCACAAATCAAGGCAATTATTCACTCAGTCCAGAAAACCATTTTCCAGATAGTGGTCAAATATGGTAAAAATCTAACAAATTTTTACCATATGGGGTGCCTAAAGCGACTGCTTAAAGCTATATTTTTATATATACAGTTAAAATTAAGATATTTGTGTAAAAGAGTTAAACTTTCTCTACGTCAATATTTAGTCTGCTGTTAAACCAACAGATTAAATTACCTTCGCCCTATTTCTATGTACTTTTAACAGCTGCAAGACATCCTCTCTTTTTCATACCATCCCTACAAAATCCTTACTAATTATTCCTGACGCAATACGTTTTTATCAATAATTGGTTGATTGTTAATACCCAAAAGCGTAATTTTCACAGCTTCGTAATAGCTTCCTATTATAATCAAAATTAGGGTACGGCACCGATACCTTGGTATCCACATTATATGATATTGTATTATGTATGCTTCATGGCCACTTAAGTATGTCTCAATCTTTACATTTTATCACATCGCCGCTTATCCATTCACCCATACACTAAAGTTGCGTGGAACCCACCGCTACATGCTGCCAGAGCAAAGCTAAAGACCACAATCAAAGCTAAAAAAGGAACTATAAATTTTATTTTTGAATTCATGATACTTCCTCAATATTAAAATAATTTGCTTAAAATTTGTTAATTACTATCCCCAGAGTCGATGCTTTAATATAATTTTTGTCCCTCAATAATTTTATGGAAGCAGTATCGCCTGTGACAACTACCCCTATAATTCTAATATCATCTTTAGTAATTTCGTCTTTGCCATTACGCAGACTGTCATAAAGTTTTTTGAATTGTGACTGATAACTATTTTTCCTATTTAAGCCTGCATTAATAGCTTCTACGAAAGAACAATAAGGGTCGCCTGGTGTTCTTCCAGCACTAGTTACACCTTTTATCTGACTTGATAGCTTCCAGATGAATGATAGCTTTTAATAGAGTGCCCTGAACAATATCTTCGGCGTCGGTATGACTGCAACCTATTTTAACAGGGTACCTGTAAATAATAACCATTTTGCTTGTAAATAGTCTTTTTAAAAGCTTATAATCCATCCTCATCTCTTTATTATTTATCTATATAAACGATTCAGCTCCATAAAAAGTATGCAACTTATTAGCAAAATCTTCTCAGAGTATCGGTCGGAGTAATATTTATGAAATAAAAAGTACTTAATTCAATTTTTTCCTTTATAACCTTTTATGCCAGCCTATCAATGTTTTGTGATTCAAATAGAAAACCACTTTTACCATCCAATACCATCTCTTTCAAAGCGTATTTTACTCAAAGCAAAGTAATCCTCAAAGGTACAATAATATATTAATCTACTCACCATACAATTTTCACAATCAGCTAAATTAGATTTACTTTAATAATATTGATAAAATAGCTGAAATTATTTATCTTGCTTATTAATAAAAGAGAAAAAATAAGGTAACCTTATAAATTCATGAATAATAAAAAAGAAAATAGTGCAGATAAAAACATTGTAAATACATACCGGATAAATATCTTTGGCATAGTGCAGGGAGTTGGGTTCAGGCCATTTATATACAGGCTTGCAAAAAAACATGGGCTATGCGGCTTTGTTACAAATACAACAGAAGGCGTCTTTATTAAGGTAAATGCCAGAAATAAAGCCGGGATTAATAATTTTATAAAAGATATAAAATTATTGCAGCCGCTGCCGTCTAAAATAGAAAAAATTTATTTCAAAGAAACTTCCTATGAAAATTTTGATGATTTTAAAATAAAAAAGAGCATGGAAACAGCTGAAAAATTTCAGTTAATTTCACCAGACATTGCTACCTGTAAACAATGTATAGAAGATATAAACGATGTAAATAATAAAAGAAGGTACTATTACCCTTTTACAAATTGCACCAATTGCGGGCCGAGATTTACCATAATTAAGAAAATGCCATACGACAGGCCCAATACTACTATGAGCAAATTTAATTTATGCGATGACTGCAGCCATGAGTATAGCGATGTTTCCGACAGAAGATTCCACGCCCAGCCAAATGCCTGCAGAAGATGCGGCCCGAAACTGGCGCTTGTTAATAAAAAAGGTAAAATCATAGATGACAAAAACCCTATTATATCTGCAGCTAAAAAGATTAAAAATGGCCATATTCTGGGATTAAAAAGCCTTGGTGGATTCCAGATAGTGTGCAATGCAGCTACGGACAGGCAAGTTTTAAAGCTCAGAAAAAGAAAAAATAGGCCATTTAAGCCTTTCGCAATAATGATTGGTGATATTGAAATTGTAAAAAAACATTTTGTTGCAGGCAGGAAAGAAATAGAAGCACTTACATCTTCTGCAGCACCAATTGTCCTTTTAAAAAAAAGGGAGGATAGTCGTCCGGTATCAAAGCATGTCTCTGGTTACAATAAGTTTGAAGGAGTTATGCTTCCCTATACTCCGATACACCACCTTCTGTTCAACCATATTGATACTCCGCTTGTAATGACAAGTGGAAACATTTCAGAAGAACCCATTGCATCAAAAAACAATGAAGCATTGGATAAATTAGAAAATATTTGTGACTACTTCTTAATACACAATCGCGACATATATTCCAAGTATGACGACTCTGTTATAAAAATATTTGCAGGCAGGGAAATGATTATTAGAAGAGCAAGAGGATATGCCCCCTATCCAGTTAAGCTTGACATAGATACTTTCGGAAAAACCATACTGTCGCTGGGAGCACAGGAAAAAAATACATTCTGCCTCCTGATAAAAAAATATGCGTTAGTTAGTCAGCATCTTGGAGATTTGGATAGTTTGGATTCTTTTGAATTTTTTAAATTCACGCTGGAAGATTATAAGAGCTTATTTAATATTACAAATATTGATCTGGTTGTCCACGATAAACATCCCGGGTATGCATCTACAAAATTTGCCAAAAATTTGGACAGTACACCTGACAAACTGGAGATACAGCACCACAAAGCACACATAGCCAGCGTTATAGCTGAAAATAACATCAAAGATGATATTTTAGGATTTTCGTGGGATGGAACTGGCTACGGAGACGATGGAAAAATATGGGGCAGCGAAGTCTTTGTAGTTGACAAAAGTATGAAATTTACAAGAGTTGGACATCTTTTAGAAAAACCCTTGCCGGGTGGAGAAGCTGCTATAAAAAAACCATACAGAATGGCACTGGCCTATCTTTATAGCTATTGGGAAAAATATGTTGGTAGTGATAAAATCAGCAAGCTTGCTAACCAAAAAAGCATAAAATATTATAAGTTCTCGGATTTTGTATTTGGAACTTGCCCGTTTTACAAAGGGATAGTCTCTGAATTAGAAATTGAAGCTATGGGAAAACAGATAAAAACCAAATTTAATTGCCCTGTTACAACCAGTATGGGAAGATTTTTTGATGCTGTTAGTTCAAGTTTAAACCTCGTTCATATAAACAGTTATGAGGGAGAGGCAGCAATTCGCTTAGAGATGACTGCAGATGAAGAAAATGATGGTATTTATGACATTAAATTAGACAAATTAGACAATAAATATATCATTGACGATTTATATATTTTTGTTCAAATACAAAATGATTTTAAAAGCGGTATAAAGGTAAATAAAATATCTGCAAAATTTCATAATACATTAGCCAGAATAGTGCTTGACATCAGCAGTAAAATAAGACAGCAGTGCAGCATTGGCTCCATTGCGTTAAGTGGTGGAGTTTTCCAAAATAATTTTCTTTTAAGCAAATGCTATAATACTCTTCAAAAAAAAGGTTTTAAAGTGTATTCTAATTTCAAGGTCCCTGTAAACGATGGCGGAATCTCGTTAGGACAGG
>JAUVXY010000121.1 GCA_030603375.1 Actinomycetes bacterium
AATACCCAGTATAGCCAGTATTATTCCAATAATAATGGATATGTTTTTACTCATTCTGCACCCCCCCAAAAAAATTTTTAAAAAATATTAATACAATCTTAATGTATGTATTTATAAAAGTCAATAATTCGAATTGCTTTATTTAAAAATAGGATCTTTATCTTTTAAATATAAGGGGTAAGTCTATTCTTTGATATACACTAAAATTACTTAAACAGTTTTCTAAATACTCTACCTGCTGCCCTCCCGGTCATCTTTCTGGTAACATTAACCCAGATGTCATTAAAATTCTATCCCGCATTTTTTTAACATTTGGGGACTTTATAAAAAGCCAAATATGTGCATATTTTAGATTTAAATTGTCCGGCAGCAGGTTGCAACCCGGTAAAGTCATCCAAATATTTCACCGGCTTTTACGCAGTAGCCATTAACAAAATCAGCAGCTGATATTACATTTTTACCGGGAGCTTTTAACATTTCTATCTTTACAATTTCATCATTTCCGCATTTTACTAAAATTCCTGTTTTTTTGTCTGCGCTTAGTATAGTGCCGCATTTTTCTTCTCTGCCAGAGTTGCTTTTATGCCTGCTGCTATCTTCAAAAACACTTGCTTTGAGAATCTTGATCCTGTTTTTTCTCCAGAGGCAGTAACACCCGGGCTTACTGCTGAATGCTCTCACCTTATTTACTATCTCCGCTGCACTGCTTTTCCAGTTTATCTTTAAATCCTCTTTTCTTATCATAGAGGTAAAAGTGGCATCCTTGTCACATTGGGGAATTGTCGCCAGTCCGGTCACCTCTATTAAATCCAGTGCAGCAACCAGCAGCGGGCAGCCGACTGTTTCCAATTTATTTTCAAGAACATCTCTGTTGTCATCACTGCCAATTCCGAATTCAGCCTGGATATAGATATCTCCGGCATCCACCTCCTCAGTCATTTTCATTATACTGACCCCAGCTTTGTCGTCACCACTTAGTAAAGTGCTTATTATGGGTGATGGCCCCCTGTATTTAGGGAGAAGTGAGGGATGAACGTTTATACACATATCAGGGGCCAAATCCAGTAATTTTTTAGGCAGTATAAAGCCTGAGCTCACTACAACTATGCAATCAAAAACAGTCTTTGAGATACTTTTTATTAATTCGTCGTCTATCTTTTCTGTCTCTGTAAAATCAACACCTAACTCCATTGATCTTTTTTTTACAGGATTTGGAAGAATTTTTTTGCCCCTGCCTTGTTTTTTATCAGGTGCAGCTACAACTTTTATTATCCTATGACTGGAATTATATATTTCCTCCAAAAATGGAACAGAAAATTCGGAAGAACCAAAAAATAATAATTTCAATGCAAACCCCTTTTTTATTTAACCCGGGCTAACCTCGTTTATCTTAGATAAAAATTCCCTTTTTGACTTCCCGCTGAGGTGATCTACTATCAAAATACCGTCCAGGTGATCAATTTCATGCTGAAATATCCGCGCCATCATGCCTTCCGCTTCAAGTTTAATCTTCTTACCATTTAAGTCCTCTGCGATTACTCTAATTTTTTTAGCTCTTTTTATGCTGCACAGTATTGAATATACGCTCAAGCATCCCTCTTCCTGCTCTACTTGTTTATTATCTAAAATTTTTATTTCTGGATTTATATAAATTTGAGGCTTATCTTCAAAATTGACTGCAACCACTCTCTTAGCCACACCAATCTGTGGAGCAGCCAACCCTGCTCCGGAAAATTCTCCCCTGGTAACAGTGTCTATCATGTCATTTGCTAATTTAAATATTCCACCATCAATATTTTCTACTTTTTTACTTTTTAACCTTAATACAGGATCGCCAATTTTCCTAATTTTTCTTACTGCCATAATATCCTTCTTGTAATAATGCCACTGCGGATAACAAACTTCATTATGCCGTACTACAGTATCCAGGCAGGATCTACATCTACTATTATTTTATTTTTATTATACTTTTTAAATACTTTCAGCACACTGCTTAATTTTACATTTAATTTATCAATTTCAGTAGTTTTTATAAGAAAGTGCCATCTGTAAAATTGATTAATTTTATAAAAAGGTGCAGCTACCGGTCCTAATATTATATCACAGGCACTAATTATTTTATTCACATTTTTAAATAATTTTTTAGCGTCACTTTCCACAGCATCTTTGTCTTTACCAGAAATTATTATATTTACTAAGTTTGAAAAAGGCGGATACATCAGTTCCCGGCGATTTTTAAGTTCTTCCTCGTAAAATGAGCCGTAATCCCCATCCATAAAATTTTTTATAATACTGCTTCCAGGATTATATGTTTGTATTATAACTTTCCCCTTTTTTGATTTTCTGCCTGTTCTTCCGGATACCTGAGTTACAAGCTGATAAACTCTTTCATGCATGTGATAATCAGGCAGCGCAAGCATACTGTCACAATTTATAATTCCTACCAATGTGACATCTTCTATATCTAATCCCTTTGCTACCATTTGAGTGCCTATTAAAATAGATGGGCCTGCAGAGATAAATTTCTTTAGTATCTCTTCGTGTGATTTTTTCTTTGATGTTACATCAGAATCCATCCGCAGTATCTCTGCATTTTTAAATCTTAAGTTTAATTTATCTTCTACTCTCTGTATGCCTGTTCCGTATAGAAAAACATTTTTACTGCCGCAGGCAGCGCACATTCCTGTGTATTCTTCTTCCTTCCCGCAGTGATGGCATATAAGCTTCTTGCCATATTTGTGAAATTTATAGGGCAAGCTACAATTTGGGCATTCAGGAATATAGCCGCAATCTCTGCACACGGTAAAATTACTGTAACCTCTCCTATTTATAAAAATAATTATTTTATTATTTTTTTCAACTTCTTTTCTGATGGCTTTAAATAATCCATTGGTGATATCAGGATCTTCCTTAAACTTATCTACAGATCTCAAATCAATTACTTCTTTGTCTACAGAAACCATACTTTGGGCCTTAACAGGTATTTTAAGAAGTGTAAAACTGTCATCTCTCTCTGCATTAAATCTTGTAACAATAGATGGTGTGGCACTGCCAAAAACAACCGGTATTTTCAGTATTTTCCCAAGCTTTAAAGCTACATCCTGTGTGTTGTATCTTACAAGCGAATTTTCCTTGTAAGACGGGTCATGCTCCTCATCAATAATTATTGCTCCCAGATTATTGATTGGCGTAAACAAAGAAGACCTCGTTCCTATAATAATGCTATACTTGTTTTCCAAAATATTTAACCATCTTTCATACCTCTCAGCCTTACCCATCCCTGAGTGGTATACAGCAACCTCATGCCCAAATACTGATTTAAATCTTGAAAATAATTGCGGAGTTAGTGAAATTTCAGGAGTCAGGACAAGTGCCCGTTTGTTTTTTTCTAATATTTTCCTGCAAACTTCAATATATACTTCAGTTTTTCCGCTCCCCGCAACTCCTTCTATTAAAAATCCATGGAAAACATTTTTATCAATAGATGAATTTATACTTTCTAAACATTTTTTCTGATACGGGTTTAAAATTATTTTCTTGCTTTTAAGCTTATCTTCGGCATACAGGAAATCATAGGAAAAGTCTCTTTCTACCCTTTCGCTTTTAACTGCCAGTATCTTTTTGTTTATAAGTGCCTTCAGGCTTGCAGAACTGCATCCTGTATTTTTAATAAGCTCGCTTCTTGGAGCCCTTATGTTTTTAGCTAAGTAATCTATAATCCTTTTCTGTGAAAAATTTTTATTCCAGTTTATTTTATTTTTAATTTTTCTGTAGCCATCTAAATTTAATTCAATTAAATCCTGATATTTTAATTTCACATTTTTGCTGGATATATCGTAGCTATGCGATGCAACCCCTTCTTTTTCCAGCAACTTTAACATTTTTTTGATATCTTCTTCGCGGACACGCCTGGCAGCGCTAATTTTTTTTATTAACTCTGATTCTGAAATTGCCTCATCCTGTTTTATGCATCCCAGTTCCGGATAATCGCCGGCTAATTTATTTATCTTTGCCGCATCAAATTTCCATGTTTTTTCTAATTTGTATTTACCGCCGGGGGGTAAAAAAAGATTAAAAACCTTATTTACAGGCTGAATATAATAACAGCTCATCCACTGTATCAGCTTTAATCTGTTTTCATCAAAAAGAGGTCCACTGCTTATTACTTTTTCAATGCATTTAATTTCTTTTTCCAAAAGAGAGGATTTG